>CAZILN010000406.1:0-9982 GCA_964540005.1 uncultured Bacteroidaceae bacterium
GCAGCAGTTTGGCCAGGTGTTCATTTTCGCTGTTTCTTACGGCGCCGTTAAAAAGGGTGACATCTATGAATCCGTCCTCCATTGCTTCGACATCCTTGTATTTGGTATCCAGGGCTATGGGCCAGAATACCAAGTCAGCGGCTGCAACTACATCAAACAGAGCTTCGTGTACATCCAGTACAGAGACGCAACATCCTCCGCAGGCTGCTCCCCAGTAAACGGCTAATTTAAGTTTCGGTTTGCTTTCTTTTGATTCCATTGACTCGGATTTAAAATTATGAAAGAGTTTCCATTACTTTTTTTACTCTGCACGGACCCAGTTCAAGTACTTTCTCCGTCATTTTATCTGCCAGATCGGCAAATTGCTTGCCTTCGCTGGCGCTGATCCATTCAAGACGCAGCCGGTCGGGATTGATACCCATTTGTTCAATATACTTTTTCAAAAGGTGATATCTCCTAAGGCATTTGTAATTGCCTTCGTGATAATGGCAGTCCCCCGGGTGGCACCCGCAGATCAACACACCGTCAGCTCCCTCGCGAAATGCAGTAAGTACGAAAGTCGGATCTACCCTCCCGGAACACATTACCCGGATGATCCTGATGTTGGGAGCATATTTCATCCGTGATGTGCCTGCCAGGTCGGCCCCGGTATAGGAGCACCAGTTGCAGAGAAAGGATACGATCTTCGGTTTGAAATCCATAATATTATTATTTATAGTTTTTATAATTCTGTGACTTCTTCCATAGCCATCAGTCCTTTGATCTGTGACAGGATCTGTATATCGGTAAAATGCCTGCTCTTGATGGCTCCGGTAGGACAGGCAGATCCGCAGGTGCCACAGCCCTTGCAAAGGACCTCGTTAACCACGGAGACATTTTTCTCTTCATCGAAGCTTATGGCAGTATACGGGCATACACTGATGCAGGTCTGACATCCGCAGCAAAGGTCTTCATTAGTTACTGCTGTGGTTACCTCCACCTGGACCGTGCCCTGGGAGATGCTGGCCAGGATCCTTGAAGCGGCCGCCCTGGCCTGTGCCACCGAATCGGTAATGTCTTTTGGTCCCTGGCAGCTTCCAACGATGTAAACCCCGTCGGTAGTGGTAGCCACCGGGTCTAGCTTGGGGTGCCTTTCTATAAAGAATTCATTACCGCACATACTGACACCGACTGCATGGGCCACATCCTTTGCATCATCGCGGGCTTCCATGGCTACAAGCAGTATGACCATATCGGCTGATACTTCTATCGTTTCGTTCGACAGGCGTTCTTTGAATTCGATCAGCATTGTACAGCATTCACTATCAAGGGCCTTGGTAATCTGTGGGATCCCCTGCCTCTGGTCGAAATTCAGGAACATAATATTCCTGTTGGATGTCTCCGTATAGAGTTCTTCGCACGATTTTCCGAAGCTGCGCATATCGGCGTATATATCGAAGATATGAGCGTCCGGAAGGGCAGCCCTTATCTGGTTGCAGTATTTGAGTCCAAGCATGCAACAGGTACGGGAACAATACTCATGATAGTCATTATGCCTGCTTCCCACACAGTGTATAATGGCAATATTCCCGGGTTCTTTCCCTGCTTTGGTCTTGATCTCACCTGCCTTGAGCATCTGTTCGAACTCGACCGAGGTTACTACATCCGGCAGCTTTCCGTACCCGTGGAGGTCCACCGAACTGGGATCGAAAGGTTTCAAACCGGTGGCTACGACCACATTGCCAAAAGTGATCTTCGTGCCCTTATCGCTTCCGTTGACCACTTCGGCTTCGAAATTACCCACATACCCGAAGGTTTCCTCAATCCTGGAGTTCAGGAATACCTCTATATTCGGATGGTTCATGACCCTTGTGATCTTGGGATCAAGCAACTGCCTGGCACTTACCAGGTGCGGGAAGGAAAGGTCAATATTGGCTGTATGGCCTCCCAGCTGCTTTTCCTTTTCGACCAGGTAAACCTTTTTCCCGGCATCGGCTATTTCCAGTGCGGCAGTGATCCCGCTGATACCCCCACCCATTACAAGTGTTGAAGGTGTGATCTCAACCGTCCTTTTATCGAGTGCTTCATGGTGAGTGACCCGGTGAACGGCTGCAACCACCAGTGCTTTTGCCTTTCTTGTGGCTTCATCCCGGTTTTCATGGACCCATGAGACATGCTCGCGGATATTGGCCATCTCGAACATATAAGGATTCAATCCGGCGTTCTCCAGTGCCTTGCGGAAGGTCAGCTCATGTATCCTGGGGGAACAGGCTGAAACGACAACCCTGTTCAGCTTGTGTTTCTTGATATCTTCTATGATAAGGGCCTGTCCGGGATCCGAGCACATGTATTTGTAGTTCTTGGCTATGACAACCTCCGGAAGCTTGCCTATTTCTTCAGAAACAGCTTCCACATCAACCATTTTGGCGATGTTGGTACCACACCAGCAAACGTATACTCCGATTCTTTTTTCTTCCATGTTTTGTGAGTTTTAAGCAGTGGGTGCTAGTTTCATTTCATATTGTTTCTGACGGGCTGATTTCTTCAGGTTGGCAAAGAACAATCCCAGGGGCCTGTAAGCCAGGTGGGACCATTTGGAGAAGGCAACAAAGGTAACCACCATGGGAACTTCCACGGCAAGGTGGAGCATGTATGATACATAAGTAGCCGTCGGCATGCCGGACAACCTGAAAATGTGTATCAGTATACCGGTAAGGGCGAGCAGGAAAAGGAGGACAAGGAATATCCAGTCGCTGTGGTGGGAGAACCTGAACATCTCCCTGTTCTTCCTGAACCTTCCTATCATAAAGTACACCGATCCCATAATTAATCCGGCAGTAATATAGTAGCCCAGCAATCTCTGGGGGTGCCAGAACGGATGGACCTGGTCTGTCTGGAACCATCCCAGGAAGAAGATGATGAATATGAACATCATTACATAGGAGCTCATCAGGAAAAAGTGGCTGAACCAGTAAAACCTTTTCCCCTCGCATTTCGAGAACCTCCACTGTGTGGCAAAGTGAAATATGGCTTCCCAGACCTCTATGAAGTACATGTAGAACGGAACCTTTACGCTCTTGTCTTTTATGATCACATGGACAAACATATTCAGCATGTTTGTGATCAGGAAAAAGGTCAGTGTTCCCAGTACGATGTGATCGATGTTCTCTATTACCCCGTGCGGGGCAAAGGCATTGATGGATACCAGTCCGTCAGCAGTCAGCGGTATGCTGAAATCCGCGAAGACCATAAAAGCAGTGATTACCGATGCTGAAAGAAGGATCATCACGATCAGGTGGGCCGTAAATGAACGGTATAACCTGCCGGATATCCCTGTCCAGTCATATACGGCGGTGAGGTACCTTCTGAGGGTCATCATCAGTTCACCCGGATTGGCGTCCCGCGGGCAGGTCTCGCTACATTCACCACAGTAGTAACACAACCATGGATCGACATAGGAGGCCAGTTTATCTTTTAGTCCCATCTGGATGGCCCGGATGCCTTTCCTCGGGAATAGAAACCCGTTTTCTGTTAGAGGACAGATAGCTGTACAGTTCCCGCAATGAAAACATTCATTCCAGTCCCCCTGTCCATATTTTTTCAGATTCTCCTTGAAAGTAGGATCTACACGTGTGCTCATTTTATGCATTGGTTTTTAATGGTGTAACTTCTCTGGCATTTTTAATGATTTCCTCAGCCTTCAGATCTTTGATACTCCCTTTTATCTTTCCCTTTACAATTGACTGAAGAACCCTGGAAGCAGCGGCGGAACCCTGTGCTACCGTATCAGGTATGTCTTTTGGTCCCTGGCAGGCACCGGCTACAAGTATACCGCCGGTGAAAGTGCCTACCGGGTCACTGAGGTAATTGGCTTCGGTGAACCATCCGTCGGGACCGGTTTCCAGGCCAAGCATTTCTGCCATTTTACCGGCATCTTCCCTGGCTTCCAGCCCGACAGACAGTACAACCATATCCACTTTTTGCTCTATGATACGTTCCTCGTATATTTCTTCACTGCGGACCAGCAGTTGTCCGTCTTTTTCCTCCACTTTAGCCGTCCGTCCCCTGATGAGATTCACTCCTTCCTCTTTAATGCGTTCACAGAATTCCTCGTATCCCTTGCCGAAGGCTCTGATGTCTATATAATATTCATAGACCCCGGCTTCCGGGATCTTTTCCTTGATCAGGTGTGCCAGCTTAAGTGAATACATGCAGCACACCCGGGAACAATACTTATTGTAATTCTCATCGCGGCTTCCCACACAGTGGATTATTGCCACGGATTTGGGCTCGTCGGTATCGGCAGTAAACATCCGGTTACCCTTTTTATCCTGGGTCCGGGACCTGATAAATCCACCGGTAGGACCTGCGGCATTGACCAGTCTTTCAAATTCCAGTGAGGTAACCACGTTGGGATATTTTCCATAACCAAATTGTTCGGCCCTGGCCGGGTCGAAGGTTTTAAATCCGGTTGCGACTATTATATTCCCTACTGTAATTTCCACTTCCTCATCTTTTTCATCGAGGTTGATGCAATCGGTCACCGGGCAGATCTTAACGCACACCCCGCATTTGTCTTTCAGCACATAGGTGCAGCTATCGGCATCTATGAGGTATTTGTTAGGCACCGCCTGAGGAAAAGGAATGTATATAGCCTTTTTCTGGGTGGTTCCGGTATCGAATTCGCTGGCTGATTTAGCCGGGCATTTCTCGGAGCAAAGTCCGCAGCCTATGCAGGTGGCCAGGTTTACACGGCGTGCCTTTTTAAGAATTTTGACTGTATAATTGCCGGGTTGGCCGCTGACTCCAAGGACCTCACAATAGGTCATCAGGTCGATCCGGGTATGCTGACCGACCTCTACCATCTTTGGGGTCAGTATGCATGCTGCACAATCCAGGGTGGGGAAGGTCTTATCGAACATGGCCATATGACCGCCGATAGTGCCGGTCCGCTCCACGAGAAATACCTTTTTGCCTGCATTGGCAATTTCAAGGGAGGCCTGTATACCTGCGATTCCGCCCCCGATCACAAGGGTGTCCTCATGTACGGCCTGTTCTTCAGGAACTGCTGCCAGTTCAAAAGGTACATTCAGAACCCCGCAGGCCAGCAAGGCTTTGGCAATTTCAGTATCCTTGCGCGACACTGCATTGTGCTCGCGAAAACTGATAACAACAACATCTTCAGCACTCTGTCCGGCAGCTATCATCACTCTGGAAAAGAAAGATTTGATGAAGCCGGGACGATCACCTGCCAATATCAGCCGGTTGATGTTCTTTTCCCGGATCTGAGCAGCTGCTTTTGAGGGGTCGGCCAAAGGCATATCATCAGGGTACCATACGGTATCCACCTCAGGCAGGCTCCTGGCAAATTCAACCAGTTCATCCAGGTTCAGGGAGTCGGGATGTCCATTCAGATGTTTACAGAAATAGACCCCGGTCTTTGATTCATTATTCATTTGCGAAAGTATTACTGGGATGTGTTAAAATGTTGATATGGTGTATGAGTAATGCCGAAAATTATGTGAAAATGGAGGATATTTCTCAAAATTTTATTGTTACAATTATCACAATAAAAATAATTTTTTTATTTTTATTTCCAAGTTCCTGACGCATGTTTATAAAAAGGCCTGGCTAATATAAATTAATTATAAATAAAAAAACAAACACATTGACTTGTAATGTGCTTTTTGTGAATCAGATAGAAGAATTTATCATCCGGCCAGGAAGGGGTGAATACAAATAAACCAACTGACTTATCATGTACGTTAGCAGACATATCAGCCGCCTGATCCAGTACAGACAGATCCTTGTCAAATTTGATGAGCTGGGACTGAAGACCGTGTTTTCCTACAATATCGGCAAGGAAGCCGGGGTTACTGCAGAACAGGTAAGGAAGGATTTTTCCCGTTTCGGTATCAAGGGTAACAAGAAGGGAGGATACGGGGTTAATGTACTTTTATTCACAATAAATGAAATTTTCCGAAAGGATAAGCTGCAGAAGGTCGTGCTGGTAGGACTCGGGCATATAGGCAGGGCCCTTATAAATTATAAGGGATTCAGGAAGAATATGATACAGATCGTAGCCGCCTTTGATATAGACCCGGCAAAATACAGAAAGAAATACGATATTCAGGTTTACCCGCTTGAAATGATGAACCGTGTGATTACGGATCTGGGTATCAGGACAGCCGTTGTAACCGTTCCGGAAAGGGCAGCCCAGGAGGTGGTGAATCAGCTGGTGGATGCGGGGGTCATAGGGATATTGAATTTTACTCCTGTGGTACTTAAGGTTCCAGGGAATGTTATAATCAGTAATATCAGGATAGGGAATGCACTGGAAACCCTTATCTATGAGATAAACAAGGCTGAGGCCGGCAAATCTGCTCATTAATTTCGAGCAGATGGCAAAAAAAACCTCCACATACCTTATTATCGCCAAGGGACTCGTTCAGGGAGTTGGATTCAGGCCTTTTATATACCGCAGCGCTGTGGAGCATGGATTGCAGGGCCGGGTTCTGAATACCAGCGAAAATGTTCAGATACGGGTAAATGCAAGCCCGGAGAAATTAGCATCATTCCTTACCTTCATCAGGGAACAATCTCCGCCGGCCTCCGAGATACAATCGCTTGAATATAAGGAGCTTGAATTTGAGAAGTTCACTGATTTCCGGATCTCAGGCAGTGAAGACACATCCGGCGGGATCACCCTTGTGAGTCCGGATATAGCCGTATGCAAAGACTGCCTTCGGGATATGAAGGAACAGTCCCACCGCATTGATTATCCTTTCCTGAACTGTACCAACTGCGGACCGAGGTTCACCATCATAAAGGAACTCCCCTATGACCGGGAACATACCACCATGAAGGAGTTTGAGTTGTGCGCTCGCTGCAGGGAGGAATACCATGATATAAACGACAGGAGGTTTCATGCCCAGCCCGTGGCCTGCAACAACTGCGGTCCGCAATATGAACTGTCCGGGCTGGGACAGAAACTTGACGGGATATCCCTGATCCTGGAGGTAACTGCCGGGATGATTGATGCCGGCAACATACTGGCAATAAAAGGGATGGGTGGATTTCACCTGGCATGTGACGCTATGGACCATCAGGCGGTTGCGCGTTTGCGTTCCGGCAAAGAAAGGGAGACAAAACCATTCGCCGTCATGTTCCGGGATATGGAATCACTGCGTAAGTATGCACTGGTATCATGGGAAGAAGAAAAAATGCTCGGCTCATGGCAGCGGCCCATCCTGATACTGAAGGCCGCAAAAGCACTTGCACCGGATGTAAGCATGGGATTCAATACGGTGGGCGCCATGCTTCCCTACATGCCTTTCCATTATCTACTCTTTGAAAGACTCAGGACCCCGGCCATTGTTTTAACCAGTGGTAATATTTCTGATGAGCCCATCATTATCTCCAATGAAGAAGCTCACCGCAGGCTGGGACCCGTTTCGGATGCCCTGCTCAGCTATAACAGGCAGATACACAACCGCACGGATGACTCAGTGGCCTTTCTGACTGGCTCTGAAATGAGGATGATACGGCGTTCCAGGGGTTTCGCACCCCATCCTGTGCTTGTGGATATGGATGTGAATAATATATTTGCCTCAGGGGCCGAACTGGTTAATTGTTTTTGTGTGGGAAAACAGGATATGGCCATTCTCAGCCAGCATATCGGTGATCTGAAGAATTTTGAGACCTACACATTCTACAGGGAAAGTGTGGAGCGTTTTATGAACCTGTTCAGGGTCTCACCTGAACTGGCGGTACATGATATGCATCCGGACTACCTGTCGACAAAATTTGCTGCCCAGTTGAATATTGAGAACATGGCTGTTCAGCATCATCATGCCCATATCGTATCTGCCATGGCAGAGCATGGAATAAGTGAAAGGGTAATAGGAGTCAGTTTTGACGGGACGGGCTTCGGGCCGGACGGGCACATCTGGGGAGGGGAATTCCTCATCTGCGACCTGGCTTCATTCGAAAGATATTCTCATTTTGCCTACATGCCCATGCCGGGCGGGGATATGGTCACCAGTGAGCCCTGGCGCATGGCGGTTTCCTACCTCTATTCCGTTTTTGGCCCTGAACTGTATGGTCTTAATCTGCCATTTCTGAAGGTAATCCCCGAGAAGCATATAAGGCTCATCACCGGTATGATAGATAAGGGAGTGAATTCCCCCCTCAGCTCAGGTTGCGGGAGACTTTTTGATGCCGTTTCCGCCCTCCTTGACATCTGTACCCATTCGGGATTTCATGCGGAGGCACCCATGCGTCTTGAAAATGCCGCTGCAAATGATGAGGCAGGAAGGTATGAATATCTTATCGGGAAAGATATCAGCTTTGAACCCATGTTCAGGCAAATAGTCAGTGAAATTTCAGGAGGAAAGGATGCTGCAGCCATCTCAGCCAGGTTCCATAATACCCTTACCCTTCTTATTGAAGAGGTGCTTTCAAAGATCCGAAAGGAAACGGGACTGACTACTGTGGTGTTGTCAGGCGGATCATTTCAGAACCGTTATCTGCTGGAGGCGACTTTAAGAACGCTGACAGATAAAGGATTCCGCGTTTTCTCAAACTCAAGGATCCCGGCTAACGACGGGGGAATAGCCCTGGGACAACTTGTTATCGGAGCAGCCAGGCGAAGCTGTTAGGCAGGAACCTGCGAACCTTGAACTTGCGAATCTGCGAATCTGGAATCTGCGAATTTATTGATGGCCGTACCCGCTGCTGGTAATGTATTTTTCCAGGTCCTTGATGGTCACGTTCTGTTCATGAATGATCTGGTTCACTATGTCCCCGATAGAGACGATCCCCACTATTTTGTTGTGGTCCAGGACCGGCAGGTGTCTTACTTTCTTTTCTGTCATGATGGCCATACACTCCAGTGACGACATGCTTGGGCTAACGGTATACAGCTCGGTAGACATGATCTCTGATACTTTCGTTTCCCTTGAAGTGATTCCATGAAGTACCAGTTTACGGGCATAGTCTCTTTCCGAGAACATGCCGATCATTTTTCCTTCATTGTCAATCACGGGTAATGCCCCGATATCCTTCTCAGCCATCATTTGCAGGGCTTCATAAACAACCTGGTCCGGGCCCACATAGTGAAAATCGGATCCCTTCTCTTTAATAATTTGATTTACAGTGGTCATATCGACAGGTTTTAGTTAGTATTTTTTAACTTCTCTGAGAGCATTATGTTATGTAAATATAGTGATCTTTTAGCAGGTAAATAAACAATCATATCTATTTGCCGGCACTATTTTCCTGAGCAAAATAATAAAAAGTCTGGATGTGTCATTATTACTTTATTCTGAAAGGATGACTACCTTTGCAGATTGGAAATAAATGCCGCAATAAGTGCACGAGTTTTCTATAGCAATGAATATAGTGGACCTTTCCGTGGAATATGCGCAGAGGGACAATGCCTGTGAGGTAAAAGAGGTAGAAGTGGAAGTAGGGGAGTTATCGGGGATCGTGGTCGAAGCGCTCGAATTTGCACTGGAATCGGCAGTTAAAAATACACTGCTTGAAAATGCCCTGATCAGGATCCTGAGTGTGCCGGGGAAAGCAAAATGCAACCAATGCCATCATGAATATCCGGCCGGCGAATTGTACACCGCATGCCCTCAGTGCGGATCGGGCTTTCCTGAAATTATCCAGGGTAAAGAGCTCAGGCTTAAATCGCTGAGTGTTGACTAGTTATCCAGTCATACCACTGGTCCATCCCTTCGCCCGTACGAACCGATAATTCGATGATCTCGAGTCCGGGATTCACCTGGCTCGCATAATCCTTTGCCTTGCCGATATCAAAATCGAGATAGGGGAGAAGATCAGTTTTATTAATAATACAGAGATCCGATGACTGGAACATATAAGGGTATTTCAGCGGTTTATCCTCTCCCTCTGTTACGCTCATGATCACCACTCTTTTTGATTCTCCCAGGTCGAAAAGGGCCGGACATACCAGGTTGCCGACGTTTTCTATCAT
>CAZILN010000407.1:0-6643 GCA_964540005.1 uncultured Bacteroidaceae bacterium
TTTTTTGAATATACATGTGATTCAGCAAAGATTGCACGTACACAGGGAATTAAAAATGTACTGGTTTCAGCCGGTTATATCAATGAAGAACCCCTGAGGTATTTGGCCGGACATATTGATGCTGCCAATATTGATCTTAAATCATTCTCGGAGAATATATACCTGAGGCTTAATGCAGGTAAACTCAAGCCGGTCCTTGACACCCTTAAAGTCCTCAGGGAAGAAGGTGTATGGCTGGAAATCACCAACCTGGTGGTTCCCAGCTGGACCGATGACCTGGATATGATCAGGGAGATGTGCCGTTGGTTGTCTGCCAATGGCCTGGCTGATGCACCTCTTCATTTCAGCCGGTTTCATCCACTGTATAAACTGACCCAGCTTCCCTCCACGCCGGTTGCAACTCTTGAGGCGGCACGTAAAATAGCAATGGAGGAAGGGATACAGTTTGTCTATATTGGTAATGTTCCCGGGACTACAGCCTCGAATACCTATTGCCCTTCATGCAATAAACTGCTGATAGAACGGAAAGGCTACCGTATTGGTGAGGTAAAAATAAAGGACGGTAAGTGCACCTACTGCCAGGAATCAATACCCGGGGTATGGGAATAACAGCTTCATAGTAAATTTATAAAGTTTTCAGGGTATCTGAAATCAATTTACCTACTTTTACCATCCAAGGGATCAGATCAGTCTATGAAAGCAGCGGTAATATATAAATACGGGGGCCCCGAAGAATTCCGGATTGAAGATGTACCTGAACCGGTTATCAGGCCTGATGAGGTACTGATAAGGGTGAAATATGCAAGCATTAACCCGGTTGACTGGAAACAACGTAATGGAAACCACCGCCTGTTCCTGAAGGCCAGCTTTCCTTTGATAGTGGGTTATGATGTTGCCGGGACAATAGCAGAAACAGGATCTGATGCGAAACGTTTTCATAAAGGAGACAGGGTATATGCCCGTTGTGACAGAAGATTTGGCAGGGCCTTTGCCGAGTATGCTGCTACCGGTGAAACAACCGTGGCTTATATACCCGAAGAACTGGATTTTAAGCATGCTGCCGCAGTTCCCCTGGCAGCTATTACAGCCCTTCAGGGACTAAGGGATAAGGCAGGCATTAAACAGGGAGACAGATTGTTAATTATCGGAGCCGCCGGTGGTGTCGGGCATTTTGCTGTCCAGATTGGCAAGGCATACGGTGCAGAAGTAACAGCGGTTTGCAGCTCAAGGCACGATGAAATGATGCAGGAATTGCAGCCTGATCACCGGATAGATTATACTACCACGGATGTTCTGGAACTCCCCGGGAAATATGATGTGATATTCGATGCTGCTGCTATTTATTCCTACCTCTCCTGCCGGCATTTATTAACACCCAGGGGCAGCTATATTCATACAAAACCACGCCCTAAGATGCTGATCCATAAATTGGTATCGGTTTTCTCCACGGGCAGGTCAAAGACTTTCCTGATGAAGTCAAAAGCTTCTGATCTTGATATAATTTCAGGAATGATAAGTGATGGGAAGATCAGGATCTTTATTGACTCGGTCTATCCGCTTGAAAGAATTGAAGAGGCACACAGGAAAGCAGAAGAATACCACACTAACGGGAAGATCGTACTGGAGATATGATCCTGATACAGGTCATAATTTGTATACACTGGAAATTAAACCCTATTTGGACTTCCTGAGATATATATTGCCCTCTTCACTCCTGATGGCAACTTCCACCCCTCCCCCGTTGATGTTACCTGCAAAATCATAGCTCAATTGTCCTATAATAAAGCTCCATTCATCAGCTGATCCCTGGAGTGACAGTACTTTGTTATAGTGAAAATAGGAATTAGTGATATCACGGCTGTTTTGCCAGTCGAAGTTATAGATTTTTTTCACTGTTTCCTGTCCTGATTTCTTGTTTGAAACCGTGATCCGCCCCGAGTCTTTATCGACCCTTATACTCTCGATATTATTAAAACTTAATAATTCAACCCGTTTATCAGGATTGAACCTGTATGTCCACAGGTCCTTCCCGTCTTTTGAGCCTATAAGCATCCCGTCGTAAGATAAAGTATCTACACCAAGGGTTTCCTGGATCGACAAATTTGTATAAATATCGCCCCGGGGTGCTCTCAATTTGAAGGTAACAGGCTCATTATCAGGCAAGCTTATATCAATATCGCCCTTATGACAAACCATATCCATAGGGGTTTCCTGGTTGATTTCACTGAATGAGATGTTTACATCCCCTGTATTTATTTTAAGGTTTACCGGACCGGCAATATCCTTCATTATAATATTTCCTTCCTGCAGGATCACCTCTGTTTTTGAACTAAGGCCCGTCACGGCAATATTGATCTTCTTTGTGGAATTCTCAGAATTGATGTACAGGTTTACATCTCCCGGCATAAATAACTTATAAGTCAGATTTTCATCGTTGTGACCTCCGGAAAATGTAATTACCTCCCCGGTGATATTCATATTCAATGAAATTCCAGTATTATCTACTCCTGATTTGGTCATTAAGGGACGCAGGCCATCTGCTTTTTCAGGCACTTTGGCAAGGCTGGAAGGCACTATCAGAATTTCATTCAGGTCATGTGAAAAAACCTCGATACTGGCATCGATATTTAAAAGTTTAAGAGAATACTCTTTACCCTCCTCCAAGGTTGTTTTGAACTGCTGTGCCTGGCAAAGGCTGAATGCAAGAAGTATCATTAATGAAGCAGTAATTTTTCTTTTCACAGCTTTAAATTTTTCTTGAACAAACTTATTGAAATTATTAATGTACCCGGCGATTTTGATACAATAATTCAGGAAAAGTAACTTTTTGAAAGAAGATAAATCTTTTTAGCAGGGAACAGAAAATTTACAGATATTTTTCCTCAGCTGTGGTTTGGCAGCTTAGGAAGACTAATATCCCATCATCCTTCTGATCTTCAGCAGGGCAATTTGCCTGTAGCTTTCATCGAGACTTCTCTCAACCTCTTCCAGGTTATGATAACCAAAGGATGCATTTTCCCCGGGAAGGGAATGATCTGATGATTGCAATTGCCATGAATGCTTTAATTGTTGCAGCTGGCTGATCCTCTTTTCACAGGCTTCTATTTGTTGATCCAGAATCATGTTATCTTTATTTTTCTGCTTGAATTTCATAGCATCTTATATAATAGACGATGCAGTATCCCATATGTTACAAGAAAAGAAAGATTTTAACTTTATTAGTTTAATTCAGGTTAAGAGAACTTAAAAAAAGTTAATTAGTCCAAATATCTTAAGGGTGATAAGAATTAGTCAGATTTGCGCAAGTAAATATTGCCCTGCTCTGTCCTGATGCCGATCTTTACACCTCCCCCGTTGATATCACCTGTAAAATCATACATAAGGCCAAATAATAACGGAAAGTCATGGCCCAGATAGAAATTGCCCATATTATCACCGTATTTGGTATAAAAATCAACATATGACTTCTCAGGTTTTGTATTGATGTAATAATATTGAAGAGCCTTGTCCCTGGAATTCTTTCGCGATTCTTTTTCCCTGATGAGTATCTTATTCTTAGACTTGTCCACATAAATACTCTGAATATCCCTGTATTCTAAAGTATCCAGCCTGTCACCTGACAGGGATGAGTCAAACCGGTATGTCCATAAAAAGTCATTCTTCGGTGATTTCATGATCAGGCCGTCAAATGATGTCTGTAGGACATCTTCCTTTTCACTTATTTCAAGATCAGTAAATACTTCTCCTGAGGCTGCTTTGAGCCTGAATGTTATTGGTGATTCATGGGGCAGTGTAACATCTATATCTCCCTCATCACACACTAAAGACATGGGGCTTTCCTGGTTCACTTCCTTGAATTCAACAGTAATATCACCTGTATTGGCCTTAACCATAAGGGGACCTGTAATATCAGTTAGTTTAATATCCCCTTCCCGTATATCAATCTCGACTTCACCGGAAAGGCCGTTAACATAGATATAGCAGGATGAATCATTATTCTCTGAATAGAGGTACAGGTTAACATTCGAAGGTATTTTAATCTGGTACCTGAGAGAGGATGATGCTCTTCCTCCTGAAAAAGCAATTACATCATCAATAATTTTCATATTCAGGCCGATCCCGGTGTTATCTACTGCCGAACCTGTCATCAGTGGGTGCAATCCCTTTGCCTTATCCGGCACTTTGGGCTGTTCTGAGGCATCGACTATGATTTCCCGGCTGGAGTGCGCAAGAACCTCAATGCTCGCTGCTATGTCCAGAAGTTTAAGGGTATAATCCTGTCCTTCATTCAGGCTGGTCCTGTATTGCTGTGACCGGGATATGTCGATAACTATTATAAGAATGCTGAATAATGCTACTATTTTTTTCATGACTTGATAGGTTTTAAAGTAATACTGATAATCCTTTTTTTGCCTGTTCTCGGACCATCTCGGTAGTTTGTTTGTCGTCCACCAGTTTTTGAAGTGTTTCTGCCGATGATTTTTCATTCAACAAGACCATTAGATTGATCATATTGATCTGCACAAGGGGTTCACTTTCCCTGTCGAAAGCTTTAAGCAGTTCAGTCCTTATCTCCTGGTTATAGGAATATCTTGACAGGGTTCCAAGGGTTGCCAGCCTGACATTGACATTTTTGTCATTATTCAGTGAATGGATCAATGCGTTCACGGTTTCAGGCATCAGCAGATCAAGATTCTCGGCGTAATTAACAGCCATCAGCCGTTTGCTGGCTGATTCCTGTTTCAGCATATTTACTATCATCAGGTTCTTTGTCTCCCTTACTTCCGCCTGCAGGGCAGCAATCTGCTCGTTTTCAAGTTTTACAGAGGCCAGGTTTTTCCCTAACAGAAATCCTGAAAAAAACAAAATGACTGCAGCCGCAACCCCGGCAGCAATAATAAATACTCTTCGTAAGGGGATTCTTAATTCATTGCTCCTGTTATCGGGCACCCGGATCTGCTTATCCAGAATTTCTAAATATGAATCTCTCAGTGCATCCGGGGGAGGCAGTTCAGGTAATTCACCAGTCAGCTGGTAGATCTTTTTCAGTTCCGATGATTTCTGAGAACAAGACTTACAGTCTGAGATGTGTTTCTCAACTGCTGCATTATCTTTTCCGCTAAGTTCCCCTGAATGATATTCATGTAATAATTCCTCAATTTTCCGGCATTCCATAATTATTGATTTTGTATGCTAAAATATGCTTCTCTTAATTTATTCATAGCCCTGAATATTTTTGCCTTAACAGCATTTTCATTACTACCTGTAATATCAGCGATCTCGCGGTACTTCAGTTTATGGTAGCGGCTCATGACTATCAGGCTTCTGTATTCCTTATCTATCAGACACATGGCTTTTTGAAGGATTCTCATTTCTTCCAGCTTTTCCCCATCATATACATAATTGCCGAGATCCTGGTTAATACATTCCAGATCATGGAAATTCAAACCCTGTTTTGCTTTTGTTCTCAGATGGTCTGCATACTCGTTACGTGCTATTCTGAAAATCCAGCTGCGGAAGTTTTGTCCCGGATCATAAGTATGCCTGTATTTTAGCAGTCTCACGAATACATTCTGGGTCAGATCCTGGCTCACCTCCCTGTTAAAGCTGCTCCTCAGGTAGAAGTTATAAAGCTGTGATGAATAACGTTCATATAGCAGGGCTGCCTCTTTTAGCTGTCCCTGGCGGACTCTGTCCATGATCATCTCATCACTCATTGATACCGGCATCCTTTGTAAGTGTTCATTATTGAATACTCACATAAGTTATAAAAGTTACGGTGGCCTAGAGTAAATTTTATGGCAGAAATTTATCGAGTGTCCCGATGCAGGGTAATATTTTCTCCATAGGGGAACATGAATGAAAGACAGGCAAACTCATCCTTCTCTGACGCAAGATTAAGTATTAATCATTGTTATGCAGTTTTTATTCATATCTCAAAGCCTTCACAGGATTCATCAGAACTGCCTTGAAGGTTTGAAAGGATACGGTTAAAAGTGCAATAGTAAGTGCAATAGCTCCTGCCAAAGCAAAAATCCACCAACTTAAATCTGTCTTATATGCAAAATTGTCGAGCCATTTGTTCATTGTGAACCATGAGATTGGACATGCAATAATGAAAGATACTACAATCCATTTTATGAAATCGATAGTAAACAATTGAACTAATTCCATTTCGTTAGCTCCATTTACTTTGCGTACACCTATTTCTTTGGTTCGGTTAAGCAATAGCATAGAACTTAATCCAAATAAGCCTACACAAGCAATCAATATGGCTATTATGGAGAATGCTCGTACCAATTGTGAATATTGTACCCACCTTTGATATTGCTTGTTGTAATGCTCATCTATCCACAAATAATCAAAGGCATTGCCAGGGTGAACCTGATTCCAAAGTTTTTCAACCTCCTTTATGCTTGCCTTTGCATCTGCTGACTCTATGTTTATTAAGCAATAACCGCGTGCATGATTCCATAATTGAAACATAGTAGGTTCTATGGGTACATCAGCAGATTGTTGATAGAAATCTTCCATAACCCCGATTATAATTCTGTAGCTGTTTCTCGTCTCCCAATAAATTACTTTTCCCAATGCATCTTCAGGATTGAGAAAGCCATAAGCCTTAGCAAGTGTATTATTGATA
>CAZILN010000408.1:0-6289 GCA_964540005.1 uncultured Bacteroidaceae bacterium
CATGTAATTTTGACCCTGTTACATTCATAATCAGTTTGTTTTCACAAGTTGAAATCTATGTATTTTACCTGATATTGTGCCGGTATAAAGTGGTGAGAAGTGGTTGAGTTAACCGGCAATGAGAACAAATCTATACTAAAGTTATAAATCTAACTTTATAATAGCAAACCGGACCCCTAGGTATACTGACTTGCAATGCCCTTGTATGTGATCATCTGCAACTAACGGGGGCCTGTTACTTATTGAATTTTATAATACTTCCCCCAATCACCGGGATATTCTTCCCCGAGGAAATAATCCAGGGAAGCTATCAGGGCCAGGACCGGGGCGCTGTAACAGATATCATTTTCGTTTGATGAATAGCTCTGTTCATCATCAGCATATGCTTTGGCTGGCAATGTGCTTTCGTAATGAGCGCCACTGCCGTGTTCGTTGGACGCTGCATCCTGCATGGATGGATTCGGGCCGCACGGGACAAATCCCGGAAGCGAGCCTTCAATCCCATCAGCAATGGAAACACTGTGGTGCATGTTCACTACTTTTTTCGAACCAAATCCTGTTACGAAGCAGTAACCGGTAGCGTTTTTACCGAGTATATAATCTGCAACTTCAGCGGCGGCATTTAGATATTTTTTGTTACCCGAAACTTTATAAGCATAGACAAAACAAAGCCCGGTTGACCCTAAATAGCCATTGGATCCCCAGACCAGCCTGAATTCAGGTATTCTATATGCCGATTTGTTCATTTCATTTATAAGTTTATTGGACCACTGTAGCAGTGATTCTTTAAGAATTGAACTTACATCATCGTGTAATCCGGCACATCTGTTACAATGGCTATTTTTGGGGCATCGGGATAGTATCCTACCTGATTGATGCGGACATTTTCATGTTGAGCACCAAGTAGCTGATAAAACAGTAATAGCGCAGGGATGAATATGTTCTTCATTGCGAAAGATTGTGGTTACTGCTTTTTTACAAAGGATCCGGATAAGATAAAATTGTCGTTAACGGCTTTCAGCAGGTATATATCCGGTGCAAGGCCGTCTGTATTGATGGTAAATTCATTGAGTGTGGTAAAATCAGTATATACCAAAGAACCCTGCATGTTATATATACTTATCAGACTGGCAGAACCCGGAACGGCATCGTATAGATTCACCTTCAGATGTGATTTGCAGGGAACCGGTGACAGGACCAGTTCGTGATTGGAACTCTGCAAACGGGCAGCTGTAACATCCGGATTAACAGTCACATTAAAGATCCTTGATGAGGGTGTCCCGCAATAATTCGTGTATTTTGCAGTAACACTGAATGAGCTGTCAGAAGTAATAGTAATTTCACGCTCCGTTGATGATATACCGCTACCCATCCATTCCCAGTTACCCCCGGTTTCAGGTTGGGGACTCAATACTACCGTGGATCCCCGGGTAATTGTAATTTCCCTTGTATACTGGGGTACACCTCCATCAACCTGTATAAAAGGAATAATTTCAGTCTGTTGGCAATCCTGGATAATTGTAAACGATTGTGTGCTGGTCGCATGGCAAGCATTGATAAAGGTGACAGTTGCTATCCCGGTTCCCTGAAATGATGAGGATTGTTCCGGGTCCGAACCCGAGGTTCCATATCCACTCCAACTGAAAGAGCCGGAATCTTGGGTGCTTGCCTTAAAAGATACCGTTGAACAGATATCCAGGGTAACAGCACTCGTTTGTTCCCAGTTACCGTCATCTATCCTTATGTGCGGTGAGATCTCTGATGCATCACAACTATCCTGATCCCAGCCGTAAGATGCCATGATATCAGGAACTTCATCAAGAGTGATTACAAGATCATGATCATAGACGAATTTCAGATATGTCAGATCAGTATTTTGTAAATGCGAGGTATGCCATTGCATCCACCAGGACCACATGCTGCCTTCCGAGAGACATTTATCCGGATGCGGAGGAACACCGCATTCATGATAGGCAATGGGAAACTGGTCATTGGTAATTGTCTTTACCTTGTTGTACATGTTTGTCTGGGGACTGTTGCCTACGTTGTATGTATCGGCCCCGGCAATGTCAACATATTCGTCCCCCGGGTACCATGCTGCATCAGGGGACCCGGTATAACACAACACCCAGATCAGGTTATTCAGTTCACGTTCGTGCACAAAGTATTCATACATGGTAATCCAGAGTTTTTGAATTGCTCCGGACCCTTTTTTCCCCACCAGAACCAATCACCGTTTAACTCATGATAGGGCCTCCAGAGGACCGGGACATTTGCATCCCGGATCGTTTCGAGCAGATCAGCTTTTATCCTGAGTTCCCTCCAGAAAGCATCGTATTCAGCTGTACCTTCCAGGAAACATCTGCTGATATCAATTTCCATTTTACTGTTCTCATAACCCTCACCTATTCCCGGTGCTCCCCAATGCCACATGATGCTCGGGATCCCTCCATTATTCCACCAGTTTATTGCGTTCTGGACCTCCATGGGATTATCAGCCTGGTGGATAAAATCTATTCCCCGAAGGGCAGGATGTTTGCCGGTGTGACTCTTAATATAGTTCAGCTCGTCAATGCCCCAGGGTGCCCACATTTGTCCGGATATGATTTTACTGCCTTTCATATCATTAAGATACCGGTACAGGGCAACTGCTTCGGTGGATGGATCTGGCGTGCAAAGGGTATCCCTGGCATGAACTGTATTCACCAGTGAGCCGGATGATAAAATAATTGTAAGAAATAATATGAGCTTTCCGTGTTTTAATTTTGACAGTTCCATCCTGATCCCAGCTTAAAATGAATAATAAGTCCAAAAAAATCAGGTAATAAATATAACTAAATCCTGCTTATTGTAATTTCCGGTGAAAGGGGGCTGTATGCCAGCTTCCGGGATGTGCTGAAATTGCTAAAGGAAGTTTTCTGATTTTACAACTATGGAGGGTTGGTGACCAGCATGTACCGCTTATATATCTTTAAACAAAACCTCCATAGTAAGATCATTCTGAACAAGACCCGCAGAATAACTATTGGTTTGCAGTCCAAAAGTTGTGATCATAGTTAAGAAAACAGATTTCCGGGTATTTGTTTCCTGTTTGAATCTGCCAATTTTATTTCTCAGTTCCTCAGCATATTTTTTATTGATGACAAAAGGATTTATAGAGTATTTCATCTCACACAGGTTAATTACATGATCACGCCGGTCGATAACCAGGTCTATTTGCGCTCCCTGGTTTTTCGACATACTTCGCCATGATGATACTGAGGTTTGAACACCGGAAATGCCCAGCGCATGCTTAATCTGCTGAAGGTGGTATAAAGCTGCCTGTTCAAATGCATAACCACTCCATGTTCGGTACCTGGGGCTGTCAATATATGTGAGCCAGTCTTTCTGTTCCATAAGGACAGTATCTTTTATAAACCGCAAGTAAAAAAGTGAGTAAAAATCAACCAATTGATACAGGCTGTTCCGTAGTTTTTTACCGAATGGGATATATTTCCGTATAAAACCGCTTTCTTCAAGCTCAAGCAACACCTTGGTTGTACTACCGGCATTAGGAAGTCCGGTTGAATTTATAATCTCCTCGCGGGTTAATCCTTTAGCTTTCTGAGCCAAAGCCTTAATAATATATTCATGTTTCTGGTAGTTATTGAATAGGGACCGGAACAAATTAGGAAATTCATTCCTGAGCAATCCGTTTTCCGTAAAACAGATTTCATTTATATTTTGAACTGCACTTTTACTTTGAACTATCTCATCCCAGTAATATGGGATTCCCCCAATCACCATATAGAGTTGTATTATTTGATACTTGTCGAGAACAGAATTTTTAGACTGCAGAAATAATTCACATTCACCCAAAGTGAACGGTACCAGCTTTATCCTTCTTGTGACCCGGTTATGCAAACCTCCCTTGTTGTTGATTAATTTATTAAGCATCCACGATGCTGTTGAACCGCACACTATCAGTAAGATATCATTCCTGGCTGATGCCCAGCTGTTCCAAAAATGCTCCAATGCCTGAATAAATCCTGAACCATGTGTATCGAACCAGGGCAATTCATCGAAAAATATTATTTTGCGGGTACTCTTCTCATTTTCGATATACTCTGTTAATTGCTGAAAAGCAGTGAACCAATCGGATGCAGGTGTGTATTCTGTTTTTGGATCAACCTTCTGAAGTGCAATATGAAAATTTGTTAGTTGCTGATTAAGTGTTGCGTTTCCGAGAGCTGTAACCTGGAAAGTAAATCGTTGATTGTATGCCGACCTGATGAGAAATGTCTTTCCAACCCTTCTTCTGCCATAAACTGCTACAAACTCAGACTTATCAGAGTTTAACACAGATTTTAGCACAGAGAGTTCCTTTTTACGGCCTATAAGACTATTCATGTTTTAGTATTTGGCTTTAAATATAGAAAAAAACACAGATATAGCCAAATAAGATATTTAAAATGGCTATAAGTGTATAAACGGGCATACTTACAGCCAAAGTCATAAGCTTTACTTCTGACTTTCAATCTTAAATGTTTAGATGCATACAATGGTTCTTATCAGCTGAAGGAGTTGTCTGAGATTTCATAATAGTAAAACCAGAAAGTTTTTATACCCAGGTGAGGCTTCAATGCTCTTTCGAATCAAGACTATATGTTAAAATTGAATGATTTGAAATCCTGCAAAAGTTATTTGCAGCAGTGTTATTATTAATTGATTGGCTTTATTCAATAACAATTTTACCCCTGTATGTACCGGATCCCCTGAGTTCGATAAAATACAATCCTGGTGACAGGTCTGAGCAATCCAGTATGATCCGGTTCTCCTTGATATTATGTTGGGATTTCAATATTTTACCCTGAATATCCCTGACAATGAGGCGATAAGGATCCAGGAAAGAATTCGGGAACTCGATGGTCGTTTTCCCTGTGAAGGGATTGGGATAGATGCTTAGGCCCTTACTCCGGTTAAGGGGAATTCCGGTATCGATATACCCGTTATCCACGTAGTTAGATAGTGAGTAATCCAGGGAAACTGATCCTGTGTCAGTTATAATTGTACAAACATCATTCAATATCCCGGCTATCCTGTAAAAGTATTTACGCTTGAGGTTATCCGGATTATTATCAGTAAATGCATGTACCTGAACAGGAATATCATCCTCTATTGCCTGCATCTCTATGGAATCTGTCCCCCTGTAGATGGTATAGCTGTTGAACAGGATATTTCCGTCTTCGTCCTCATAATCCTGCCATTCCAGGCTAACTCCAGTAGCTGTGGAACTTATGACCTGTAAGAATAAAGGTTTATGGAAGGGGCTTTTCCCTGATTCATTGCCGCAGGTATCAAGTGCAGAGATGTAATACAGGTATTGCCTTTTTTCCGGGTCAGCAACAGTATCCATAAAAACACCAGGGTCATTAATATCCACAGTCCCTATGAGATTGTTTTCCCTGTAGATATAAAATGAATCCGTTCCGGTATCGTATGTCTTTTCCCAGAAAACAATATTATTTCCTGTCTGCGGGTCGGCACTGACGAGGCATAATTCTTCGTCTTCAAAGGGGGTAAGGGCTGATATGACAAAAGTGGCCTGTTTTTCACAGCCGGTATCATCCCTTATGGTAACAGTGTATGTTCCGGTATCCAGACCGGAGATATTCTGAGTCGTCTCACCGGATAACCAGCTATAGGTATAGGGTAAAATGCCTCCTGATGCAGTAATATTGATATACCCATAACTTCTGGAGGTACATATTGTATCGGAATATTCAGCGGTAAAGGATATTTCTCCGGGTTCAGATATATCAATCCAAGCATGCGCAACACAACCGTTAATATCATTAACAACAATTTTATACAGGATACCTGCCATCAGGCCCGTGACAGATGAATTAGTAGTTGCAGCGGGATCATCCCAGTGGTATGTGTAAGGCGGAGTACCCCCTGAAGCTGTGGCAGTGATGGAACCATCAGAATAACCATAGCAGGAAACCGGGATACTGTCAGATATATGTACATTCAGCATGGGAGGTTCAGACAATATGATACTGTCTGTAACTGCCGGACAGCTATTTACATCAGTCACCGTGACATAATAATACTGGTTCGCCTCCAGATCGATGGCCGTTTCTTCAGGAGGAATATCCGTTTTCAGATTACCTTCCCTGTCGGTTTTGATTAAGTAAATGTCGTTTTTTCATTCGGTATCGTTGAATTTAGTGCCGACAATCAAAAAAACTTAGTATTCTGCCTGTAACATGCAGTGAACGCCCCCGGATACTCCTGAAAAATAAAT
>CAZILN010000409.1:0-13927 GCA_964540005.1 uncultured Bacteroidaceae bacterium
CGTTGCCATGTACCATGACCAGGGGCATATACCTTTAAAACTATTAGGATTCAATACCGGGGTAAACGTCACGGTTGGACTTCCTTTTATCAGGACCTCGGTTGATCATGGTACCGCTTTTGAAATTGCATGGCAGGGGAAAGCCAGCGAAAACAGTATGGTGGAGGCAATTAAGCTTGCAATAAAACTGGCACAGTAATATCTTAAAATTTTTACCCGGTACCTGACAAACAGGGCTGCAGTCTGTTCACCATTCAATTTCAGTTTGCTCATCCTTTTTAAGGCTGATCTTTATTTGCTTGGTGCCGTTTATCAGGGTGGCCTGACCCCCTGTTTTTGAGATAACCCGAACTTTTGTCAGAGCATTGTGATCCCATTCCATTGAAACTTCGAATCCTCCCCTGGCACATAAGCCTGTAACCGATCCGCTTTGCCAGGCATCGGGAAGGGCAGGAAGCAACCTGATTTCTTCTTCACCCGATTGCAGTAACATCTCGGCGACAGCCGCGGCGCCGCCAAAATTCCCGTCAATTTGAAAGGGAGGATGTGCATCGAACAAGTTGGGATAGGTACCCCCTCCCCTTGAGTAATTGGTGTTTCGTCCGTCCGGGTCCACGTATCTCAACAATTCCCGGTACATTTTGTACGCATGGTTGCCATCCCAGAGTCGTGCCCAGAGATTAATCCGCCAGCCCTTCGACCAGCCGGTGGATTCATCTCCCTTAATTTCGAGCGTTTTACGGCAGGCCATTGCCAGCTCCGGGGTCTTTAAGGGTATGATCTGGTGTCCAGGGTAAAGGCCGAACAGATGCGATTGATGGCGGTGCTGGGGATCTGCATCTTCCCAGTCATAATACCACTCCTGGAGGTTTCCCTTTTTGCCGATCCGGTATGGATGCAGGAGCTTCAATGCCTCTTCGAGCCTGACCCTGAAATCAGGATCCGCATTCAGGATTTTTGAAGCTTTTATTGTCTGGGTAAATAATTCCCGGATCATGGACAGGTCGGCTGTACCACCATAGAATGTGGCTCCACGATACCCTTCCGGGGTGATAAAGTTATTCTCGGGAGAGGTTGATGGGGAGGTGATCAGTTTTCCATGCTCATCTTCAACGAGCCATTCTAGGCAAAATTGGGCTGCGCCTTTCATTAATGGATAGCCATAGCTTTCCAGGAACTCAATATCCCGGGTAAAGGCATAATGCTCCCACAGGTGTGTACTGAGCCATGTCCCTCCCATGTTCCAGTTAGCCCAGACCGGATCCCCCTGTCCAAAATCCCCGACGGGATTACTCATTGCCCAGATATCGGAATTATGACAGGCCGCCCAGCCGCCCACTCCATAAAAGGTTTTGGCTGTTATTTTTCCGGTTTCTGCAATATTCCCGATAAACCCGAGTAGTGGCTGGTGCATTTCGGACAGGTTGGTGTTTTCAGCCAGCCAGTAGTTCTCCTCTACATTGATATTGACTGTGTAGTTGCTGCTCCAGGGGGGACGAATATATGGATTCCAGATACCCTGTAAATTGGCAGGAACGCCCTGTGTGCGGGAACTGGAGATCAGCAGGTAGCGGCCGAATTGGAAATAAAGTATCTCCAGGTTTTTATCCTCTTTGCCTTCTGCATATCGTCTTAAACGTTCATCGGTCGGAAGATCAGGAGCTTCGGTTCTTCCCAGGTTCAGGCTTACCCGCTTGAAATATGACCGGTAATCATCGAGGTGAGAACTCCTCAGCTCCTGGAAAGATTTACTAAAAGCCCTGTTTAGTTGATTCAGTGCAATGTCCTGATTGTTTACACCTTCTGTCGACGGATCCTTATCGAATCCATTGAAGCTCGTTGCAATTGAAACAATGACAAGGGCTTCAGTACCTTTCTCCAGGACAAGGCTGCTGTCTGTTTCAGTGACGGTACCATCCTGGTTTTTGATTTTTACCAGGGAGGAAAACCGCGTGCCCCTGTTTTCATCGAAAACAACGGAGTTTATCATATTCCCCCTGTAATTTGGCTCCGCACGGGTGGGGGTATACCCACTGACATTCAAGGTATTGTCTCTTGTTGACAGCGAATGTTTGAGTAAACTTTCAAATTTGATGCTAAAGTTCAGTTCACCTTTCTTACTGCTGCTTAATTTTATTACCATTATTTGGTCAGGGTGGGAGATGAAGTATTCACGGCTGAATTTCACATCATTCACTTCATAGCTGACTGTTGAGATTGCTTCCTCAATATTCAATTCCCGGTAGTAATTCTGGGCTGTGCCATCATGTTTAAAGTTAATAAACATGGTGCCCAGAGGTGCATAGGATTGCGAAAACGTACCCTGTACATTTCGGTTGAGTGAATCGGCCAGAGGGTAATCTTCATTTTTCAGTGCTTCCCTGATTACCGGAATATAAGTGTATGCCTCCGGATTCATATTTGCATCTACAGGTTCTCCCGACCAGAGGGTGGCATCGTTCAGGTATATCTTATCCGCAGCTACACCCCCGAAAACCGAAGCACCGGTTTTCCCGTTCCCGAGAACCAGGCTTTCTTCAAAATACCCGGCCGGTTGCTTATACCATAAGATGTGATCGGATTGTCCGGAGATTTTCTCACTACCCAGTATGATGGCAGCAATTGCCAGGATGATAGATGTTCGTTTCATTTGCTCATAAGAGATTATTCGGTTTTGCATCAATTGGTAAAGAAAAATATCATTGCGACAGCAGAACCAACAATAAATATACCCATTGGCAGAGTATGCCGGAACAACTGGCGGGAATTCATATGATGTTGAACCCAGGTCCTTGATAGATTTTTCATACTGAGATGGAGTCCTGTTAATACCAGGAAGGCTTGCAGCCACGGAACCAGACGTGGTAAGAACTGGTGCCATGGTATGTTGGCTGTACCGAAAAAGTCCCAGCCCCACCCGAAGGGATCAGAAAGGGATTGCATGACAAAGGTTACATTCACAAACAACATGGGAATTACAAAGGCAATCCACAGCATAAGTCCCAGGGGAAGCAAGGTCCCGGCTGAGGCAAGAAATACTTCTTTGATGCTGATCTGAAGTTTAGAAAGCCTGGCACCCGCAAAGGAGAACACATATATAATTCCCGGCATTACTATCAGAACAAGTGTCCATACGATCAGTGAATATAACCCGAATAGCTCCCAGTTCCCTTTGTCAAGAATATTCACATAATCACGAACCACCGGCCAGTGGCCCTGGTACAAGACACTGTAAACAACAGCAATGGTAAATACGCTGATTGTTAACCATGCTTCGCTCAGGTTGCGTGTACCCAGCTCTGTTCCGAATGGACGGGCATATAAGGAGACATTGTTATACAAACACGATCTGACACATTCAAGGCATAATCCGCAATCAGAGTTTTCATTCATTTCGCCTGCATTAATTCCGTAAGGGCAGGCCCATCCTTTCTGACTGCCTTTCTGACAGTAGTGTGTTTTACAGCGATCACAGATCTTTTGTGATTTGTTCCGGAGAGCCAGGGGGCTCATCCGGGAAAATGGTCCGACAAAGACGCTGACCGGACAGAGGTAGCGGCAAAAAGCCCGGAGTTCAAAAACCATAGCCATCAGGGTTGGTAGCAGCAACAAGGTAATGACAGTATATCCCGTAATTTTAGGTATGGCAACAAGAGTAGTAGAAAAAGTGGTCAGGGTCAGCAGTATTAGTAGCTTTGGCCATTCGTTTTGCAACCATACAGGCCATTTAAGGAAGAGTCCGGAAAATTTGTTCCTATACTCCCCTTTGCTCCCATCAATAGGTGATAAAACCGATCTTCGCTGGATAAGATCCCCGAAAAAGGGCAGGGGACAAATGGTGCACCAGATCCGGCCCAGCAGTGGTGTCATGAGTGCAACCAGCAGGAAAAGCCAGATGGCCCACATCAGAAGAACACCAAGGTTCCTGCCTGACATTTTTGTGCCGAACAGGGAAGTCAGTATCACTATATAGATCATCACCATGGATACCATAAGCAGGATAGTCTGCGGCCACCTGGAGATCACTAATTTCCGCAGAAGTCCCGATTTTTTAAGCAAATCCCGATAAGCTGCTTTTTTATCATCATTTCCGGCACCTGGCTTTGATTTACTAAAAATCCCAATAATCCATAAAACAAGGATCCCGGCAATACAACCCAGGCTGAAAACAAGCAGGGTATTGGGCATAATTATGAGTTTTCCATGTTCAAAAGCGTGCATGGGACCGCACCATACATGGCAGCGATAATTGCTTTTTGCAACCAGGAAGTTCAATATTCCGGGGTGTCTGGCTATAATGACCAGCTCCCGTGTTTGTACCGGCTTATCCGTTGGATCACTTGCCTTGAAAACTTCAACCATATCACGGGCAGGACTGACCTTGGCATCTACATCGAACTCCTCCAGGAAAAATGAATGACCGGTATCATCAGTGGAAAATGTTAAACACAGGGTATCACCCCTGTTACACCTGATTACGGAAGGATCTTTTCCATAACGGAAACTTCGGATATGGATATTCCTGTCAACCGGTTGCCGGGTAAAAAACTGGCAGATAACAGCAGGAATTAACCCGGAACCGAAAACAATCAGGAAAGTGATAATATATCTTTTTAAGGCCTGGATCAATTTAAAATCTCCCTTCTTTCTTCAATAATAATAATTCTTTTCTTATGAATCATTATTGATCATTCTTTTTTTGGATGGTGCTAAAAGTGGAAATTACGAATTCAGAAAGCACATATTTAGTAGATTTGTAACTGTATAATTATTGATTTATTGGACCCACTTAAATAAATTCCGGATGACAAAAGATAAAACTGTTCCAGAAAAACAAAAGGGTGGGTTTAAAATTATCATTCCCGTCGCCGTTATTTTAATGCTTATTATAGGTGTCCCGTTGCTGCTTGTGAATTACCAGGCCAAACGCAGCGGACTGACAAGGGGGGATGTCGTAAAACGCATTATAGGCAAATCAGAATCCGGAAGTAATAATACCGAAGGCCCTGGTGAAAATGTAAGCGGAGATAAAATAGATTTCCTTGATCCTGTGCCTATAGGGCAGAAATTCGAGGAACCTCCTCTCATTTCTCATGTTCAGGCCATCGATCTTGATGATGATGAGCTCCTGGATGTTATCCTGTGTGATGCCAGGGGGAATTTTGTTTCATGGATCCGGCAGCATCCCGCCGGGATATATACCGAATCGATTCTTGCCAGTGACCTCATCGCACCGGCACATGTCCAGGTTATTGATTTTGATAATGACGGAGACAAAGACCTTATGGTAGCTGTACTGGGCATGCTTTTCCCGAATAATGACAAAATCGGATCAGTTGTGATACTTGAGAATGACGGTGTGTACAATTACAGTAAACATATAATAGCTGAAAAGATAGCTCGTGTCTCAGATGTTCGGGCAGGAGACCTGGATAATGACGGAGATCTGGATCTGGCTGTGGCCCAATTCGGTTACGATGATGGTGAAACGCGATGGATTGAAAACCTGGGGGACTGGCAGTTTCAAAGTCATGCTCTTCAATACCTGTCCGGGCCCGTCAACGTTGAAATTACGGATATTGATTTTGATAGCGATCTGGATATCATATCATTAGTCAGCCAGGAATGGGAAGAGATCTACTGTTTTATAAATGATGGATCCGGAAAATTTCAGCCCAATCTGCTATTCGGATCGAGTAATCAGGATTATGGTTCAAGTGGTATTTCATTGTGCGACCTGGACCAGGATGGTGATGAGGATATACTGTATACCAACGGAGACGCTTTTGATTATATGCCGCCTCAGGGACGCCCCTGGCACGGGGTGCAATGGCTGGAGAACAAGGGAAACCTGGATTTTGAATTCCACAGGCTCTGCAACTTTACCGGTGCCCAAAATGTGCGAGCTGCAGACCTTGATAACGATAAGGATCTCGATCTTTTTGCAATAAGTGCCTTTAATATATGGGACAGACCCGAATCACAAAGTTTCATCTGGTTAGAGAATATGGGAGATATGAATTTTATCAGGCATGATATAACCAGAAACCCTACTCATATGCTTACCTGTGAAGCCGGCGATTTTAACAGGGACGGTCATGTAGATATTATTACCGGTGGAATGCACACCTATCCACCATATGACCGCATGGGAAGAATAATACTGTGGGTTAATAACGGGAAGCTTTCATCAGATCAATAATCAGGATTTCAATTACCAAGAGCCTGAAATGATTTATATAAATTTTCAAGCTCTGCCTGGTATGTCGGGGAGATATTTTCAAGTTTGCCAATATTAATGGTCTCCTTAATAGTACTGATGGCATTTTGTTTATCTCCAAGCTTTGCATATACCCAGGCAAGACTCCTTCCTGCAGATACCAAAGTGTTGGGACGACTCGAGATATGAATAAACGCCCTTTCCAGATATTCTCCTGCTTCTTCAATATCTCTGAGTGAGGTATCCGGACAGGCTGCCAGTAATGTGCCCAGTTTTTCCAGGAAATAAGGATCATTCGGGTGATATTTCAATGCCTCACTGTAATGCCTGATAGCTTTATCATAAATTTTTTGCTCGAATAACAAATTACCAAGATATTTTATAGTGGTTACATCCTGGGGATCGCCTTTGAATGAGGATTCATACATCCTTATTGCCTCCTGGAAATTTCCATTTTCTTCAGCAACACCGGCAGACAATTTTTGCACTTTCGGATTTGATGGAGAGCGTTGTTTCAATCTTGTTAAACAGGCAATTGCTTTCTCTCTTTCTCTAAGAATAAAAAATAAAGTATTGGCGATATCAGCCTGGACTTCCGGATTGTCCTGGTTGTTTTCCAGCAATGCATCCATTATATCATCACATGTTTGCTTATCACCCACAGACCTGAAAGCTACGGCCAGATTTTTTTGAACTTCGACATCTTCCGGTTTTAATTCTGCGGCTCTGGTCAAATACTGAATTGATTGGGAATATAATCCATTCATATAAAATAACATACCTGTTCTATTCAACTCGGTAAAATTCTCATTATTATAGCTTATGTGCTGATCTATGAATGTTGTGGCCTGATCATATAAACCCATCCAGAGGCAGATATTTATTGTTTTGGAGATCAGATATATATTGTCCGGTATATATTGCATTGCATGATTGACCAGTCTCAGGGTCCATTCAGAATATATGCTTCTTTCTGCTTCATCAATATTTTTAAGCAGGTATAATTCAGACCTGGACAACAATACCAATTTGTCAACCAGTGTATCGACAGGAGGTGAGAAAATAAGCAGGTCATTCGCTCTGACGACATAATGCTCGCCTAAAGCTGTATCTCCCTTCATGCTGTAGACATTACCGAGAAGCCTGTATGCCGGGCCAAATGAATGCCTGGTTTCTATGATCTCATCAAGTGTTTTTTCTGCCAGCTCGTATCGCCCGGTTTCATAATATATCCTGGATAGCTGGAACAAAGCATATGTGCTGAGTGGAAAATGATCTTGCCTGGTTGCTTCTCCGGCGTCAGTAATTTCATCTTTGGGGCTCGTAATATTGCGGAATGATTCTTCTGCCAGTTCATTTTTTCTAAGATTTTTATACTCTGAACCTATATAATACCAGGCAAGGTCAATTCCTGGATCTTTCTCAATAACCCTGGTAAAGTTTTCAATAACAGCCTCAGATTCACCCATTTCCATATTCAGGTACCCTTGATAATAATTCCAGGTCCAGTCTGATCTGCTCCTCTTGATTGCCAGTTTATAACACCGGGCTGCCTGCTGATAATTGGCGCTTGAATGGTATACCATTCCCAGCATACCCAGATTGTCTGCGGAAGGTTTGCGACGGGCTTTTTCAAGAGCATCCGATATTTGTTCCCGGACCGCTTGTGAAAGGCTGGTGGTATTTGATAGTTCGGGGATCTGTGAACGATATTGATTATTGACTATAAATCTCAACAATAAAACAATAATAATCAGACCAATGGCCCCTCCGGCAATAAACAGGACAGTTTTTTTCTTTTTATCCATTGTATCTGAGAATTAATATTTTAGAATTATCAAAAATAGGGAAAAAGTATAACATGTTTAAAATAGTCCGGACTTCGGTTAATACTTTGTTATTTGCAAATATGCCATTCCTTTGACTGCATAAAATAGGACTCATTTGCACAATTCATTGTAAATTGAATGACTATTATCCTGAAGCTTAGCCAAACTCACAGATTATTTTCATTTATTGAATTAACAAAGGGGTTCTCATGAATTTTGGAAGAGTTTATAATTTTATAAAGAATGGTATAAAACCCGCACCTCATAAAGCATTCCTGTGCATTGCTATTGTATTTGGCATTTCAGTGACTGTCAGTACTCCTCCATTTCAGCCGCAGGACGAAAACTGTCATTTTTACCGTGCATGGCAGGTATCGACAGGTACATTTTCCCCTGTAAAGCAAGATCAGCGTTTGGGTGGATACATTCCCGAAAGCCTGGAAAAATTATACACAGAGTTTCACCCTTTTATCCTGAATAAGTATAACAGGATTTCACCAAAACAGTTATGGCAAACACGTCTGATTGATTTAGAACCAGATGAAAAAGTCTTTATTGACTATACAAATACTGCCTTATATTCAGCTTTATTATACTTGCCCCAGGCCTCGGGTATTTTTATAGGAAAACAGTTTGGAGCCAATCCGTTCTGGCTTATTTACTTAGGACGACTAGCTAATCTTCTGATTTTTATAATCCTGGTCTATTATGCGATAAAGATAGTGCCGGTTAAGAAATGGCTTTTTGTATTGCTGGCTACCCTGCCAATGTCATTTATTGTACATTCATCCTTGAGTGCTGATGTGCTGGTAAATTCCATCTCGTATTTATTTATAGCTATTGTTTTAAACTTAACTTATAGTAATAACATAAAACAAGTTTCCTATAAACATGTTTTGGTCATTATAACATTATCGGTTTTAATAGGTTTGGCAAAACTGGTATACGTGCCTGTTCTATTGTTACTTGTATTGATACCTTCAGGGAAATTTAAGGGCACGAAAGTTAAAATTGCAATTTTAACAGTTGCAATTATAGCAGGTACAGGAACTGCTTTTTTCCAAAAGTCAGTTATTGATGCGAAATATATTCCCTACTCTGAATATAATGTAGCATACCGGGACTACACCGCTTTAAAAAAAGGGTCTGATATAAATAAACAGATTGATTTTATTAAAGAAAATCCCAAACAGACTGTAAAAGTTTTTGTCAGATCTTTTTTCAGTGAATTCAAAAATATGACTCAGGGTTATGTAGGCCTTTTAGGATGGGGACATATGTATCCGCCATCATGGTTTGCTGGACTGGCCTATTTGATCATATTCTTCCTGGTCCTGTTTAGATATAAAGACGGCCTGATACAGGACTTAACACTTTTACATCGGTGCGGTATCGGATTAATTGGATTAGGTTTGATTGTTTTAATTATGCTGTCACAATACCTGTCCTGGGACCTGGTTGGAGAAAACAGGGCTTATCCTTTGATAGGGCGTTATTTTATTCCTGTTTTTCCTTTGTTTTTTATTATGCTTTTTGACCTGGTGAAGATCAAACCAGGTTTTTCCGCGCATAGCGCTGTAAGTAAAGGAGTATTTGTTTTTTGCATATTGTCAGGAGTGTTCAGTATATATTTGATAGTTATAAATTCTTATACTTTAAATGAGTATACACATACAAAATGGGGGATAGAGTATTCTTTTAAGGAAAGTATTAATGATACAAACAGTATTGAGTACATTGCTTCAGGACAGGATACCATAGCAGCTTTTTCCAAACCGGGAGGGAGTTTGATAAGTGATGAAAAAGTTTTCACCGGTCCTTACTCTCTAAAATTATCAAAGAATAATCCCTATGGCTTTACCTTAAAGATTTTTAAGGGTATGGCAAATGATAAGGTAGTTGTTACATGCAGGAGTTATGGTCGTGGAGGATTTATAGATTTTCAGGAACATCCGGATGGCATAAATTACTGGGCCACAAAGACCTATCCGCAAAAAGACTCCCTGGGGTGGAAATACCAGGAGCTTCAATATATTTTGCAACATGACATCCTGAAAAATAATGAACTACGTGTATTTGCATGGTGGCCGTATACAGATAGTATATATTTTGACAATTTTAGCCTTAAGTATTTTGAGAAGGATTAACACCATTTATAAGCTTCCTCTCAACAATTAATCCTTAACTATTAACCTGGTATAAATCTTTTCAGGCGTGATGATTCTTATTATATAAGTGCCATTAATAAAATGACTGATATCAAGTTCATAGCTTTTACAATTGATTTCGATGGTCTTAAGTAATCGTCCCTGAATGTCAAACAGGCTGAGAGATCTTATTTCAGATGCCGCCTCGGTTTTTATGATATCATGTGCCGGATTCGGGTATAAGCTTAGTTCATCATCCATAAAGAAATCATTCTGAGAAAGTACCGGACCATTTGAGGTTATCCAGTTTTCCGGAATGCTGTTATCCAGATCAGGATCGGCTAATTGCAGATAATAACCTTTACTGTCTGCATTAGGCCAGGGTGGAGTATTATAATAATGAACACTGTCAATCACGTTCCCGAAACCATCTGCCAGAACCAGTTTTTCATCCTTATCGGATAAATGTCTTGTAAACTGGCCAAATGGGGCAAACCCGTACTTAGCCTGAAAAGTCGTTCTATTGCTGGCGAGTTTATATGATGCTTGTGACGCCAGGGTTGAATTATCAGGAAACCGGAATACCAGTCCTGTCCCACTGAAACATATCCCGGTCAGGTTAACTGATTGATCTCCGTTGTTGGTTATTTCAATAAACTCCATGTCATCACTGACGGGAAATTCAACTGAAGTTTCAGGATTGTACATGATCTTGGTTATTACCAATGGCGGAATAAAAACATTACTGCACCCTGAAAATGGACCAAGGTTATTGGTCATCCATTCTGTACGTGCAATCAGAAATGATTTAATGTCATTAATAAGTTGATGGTGGTTCTCATTTTTATCCCATCTTGCATAGTCTCTAACCACACCTTCGGTTATCACTGAGTCAATCTGGTCAATAAAAACTTCAAGGCGTAAATAATTCAATGGCTGATCCGGCTGGATGAGTTCATTCCATCTTTTGGACAGATAACATTTGAATTCACTGGTGTAAAACAGGTCCCTCCAGAAAGTTGATCCATCATTCTGATTTTCTTCAAAATGCCATCCTGCCGGCTTACTTCTGTCAAATCCCCAGAAAAACAGATCGTTGCCATAAGTGAGATCGAAATCCCAGATCGGGCCTGCCCTTAGCTTCCCGTTCCTGTCCTTATGAAAATAAGTACTGTAGTTATACGCATCCGGGTTTGAGGCAAATTCGTTAATGATCATGAAATCAATAAATGATGGAACATCAATTAAAGAAGGGAAGCCGTGGTCTAATGAAGCATCTTTGTTCCTGGCTATCGCTTCCAGATCTTCAAACTGGCTCCTGATGTAGTCAGTTTGTAACAGAGTCGCATCTTCTGGCTTTGGGAGATGGTGAATGTAATACACAGGTGATCCGTACCAGGTATTCATTGTCCATGCAACCGGCTCATTTGCTGAGACCTTGTCGGCCTTTGTGATATACCCTCCCGAGACATTTGGCAAATAATTGTCACCGGAAGTTATTTTAATAACATCTACCCGGTCATTGTCAGCTTTGATCCTTTCCTGGAGAACGTATATCCCTTTGTAATCATTATTAATCAGTACCTCGCAATAGGCCGTCCTTGAGGAGTAATTACCGAGTTGCCTGAAAAGGTTATAACTTAGATAATCCCGGATCAGGGCAGTGTCGTACACCATCCCGTTAAGTACCCAGTCGTTCTCTTTTGGCATACCCAGCAAACTGACATTATTATTAGTAATATTATCTGATAACCGGGTGGTAAAACCATATTGTTTTTTGTCAAATACCGTTGAAGAAGATCCCCTTATCTCTATATCTATCCTGCCGTCGTAATTAAGATATAAGGGATTAGTCTGATCAGTTACAAAGTTTCTTTCTCCGTTACCCCTGTAAATAATTTTCATGGATGCAAGTGCCCTCGGGTCATCTGGAATTTCCACTCCACCATCAGTACTGATTATAACTATAGGCAGGTTGCTGTCTGTAAAGCTCTGGGCACCGGCCGGTCTGCTAAGAAAGATAAGAAGTCCGATGATATAAATTTGTCTCATTTTAAAATACAGTTGAATCTCCTAAAAGTAGTATTTATAATGTAAGTTTTAACCAAAGATTTTGTTAAGATGTAGGTCATAATTTTAATGACTGATTCTAAAATTTTTATTAAAAGTCTTTTAGTACATGCTCAGCTAAAAATGATTTTAGTAGCTCAGTTTAACCGATATTTTCCTAATGACCTCCGTTTATGTATATTACTTTAATTAGTTCACAGAATATTCCACCTCCGGATGTCCTTAAAAGGGATTTTTTGCCAAGGTGTTTAAAAATACATCTTGAAACCCAGATAGTATACAGGATGTGTTCTTGAATGTCAAGTTGTCTGGCGGAGAAAGGGGGATTACTCGGCACTGCGCTCCTCGTGATCCCATTAGATGAGCCCCCAGCAAACTATAATAAAACACTACAAGTGTACTTTTTTATTTTCCGCATATTCCTTACAAAAGCAAGCTTTTGACGTCATATGCAAAAAATAAAAATCCCGACTGGCGTCGGGATTGGTTTAGATCAGCGGAGAAAGAGGGTCTTATACTTAAAAGTTATTCGGCTGAATTACACAAATATACAAAGATGGAATTTTATGCTCCCCCGAATAGACCACCTATAACATTATTTGAACCTCAAAGAACCAACTTCAAGAAGAAATTAAAAATCAATATAGAAACCTAATTGAAAGCCAAGGGCTTCCATTATTTCTTCCCTTTTAGATCTGGAAGATATCTGCCCATACTTATTAAATAATCTGATCTTGTCTATTGTCCGGATCTGATGGCACAACACTATCGATTCTTTTTCTAATCCATATTTTCCTGCAGGAATTAATACTTCGTTAGGATAAACAATCCTGCCTGGTTTTCGTGAAGTAATTGGCAATATATTGACAATATTAATAATAGCATTAATATCGTCTTCACTAATTATGAGTACCGGTCTTGTTTTCCCCTGTTCTGAACCGATAACGGGATCAAGATTTGCTCTCCAAATACTCCACTTTTGATATTTCATTTCAATTCATTATCAGAATCTATAAAGTCTTCGTAAACCTCCTTAATATCTGATAAGAACAGTGGATCTACTGCCGCAGTTTTGAAAAGTTTAATCTTTTCATCCCGCTCGTCATCAATATCTTCAATAATAACACGTACCCTTTTTCCGTATTTGAATTGCTCAGGTAGTTTGATTATTATTTGATTATTCTTCTGAACCTCGTATGTCTTCTCGAATGTCATTCTTTTGGTTTATACAAATGTAAGCAATTATTTACGTATTGAAGGTGTATTTATAGATTGAGAATTAGAGGGATTACTCGTCCCGAGTACTCGGGACTCTTGATCCCTGACCGGGGCACCTAGCAAACCATAATACAACACTGCGTGTACCTTTTTTATTTTCCGCATATTCCTTACAAAAGCAAGCTTTTGACGTCATATGCAAAAAATAACAAAACCGCACCTTGCGGCGCGGTTGTATTATGTTTTGCGGAGAAAGAGGGATTACTCAGCACTTTGTGCCTCATGATCCCATTAAGGAGGCCCTGCTGAACCAAACCAATCCTAACGGATTATTTTCTTTTCGGTCGTCTGCTTATTGTGAGCAAGCTCCCATAAGCTTCCTCCCTCAAATAAAAATCCCGGCCTGCAGCCGGGATTGGTTTGGGTCTGCGGAGAAAGAGGGA
>CAZILN010000410.1:0-3741 GCA_964540005.1 uncultured Bacteroidaceae bacterium
TTAAACTTTCGATAGCCTGATTGCCTTCTTCATCTGAAGACATTTCAACGAATCCAAAACCTTTACTTCTTCCGGTATATTTATCCGTAATTATTTTTACAGATACTACCTCTCCAAAAGCTTCAAAGTGTTCTTTTAAATCATCTTCAGTTAGATCGAAGTGAAGATTTCCACAATAAATGTTCATAATAAAAAATTTGATTAATATAAAAAAAAATAATAGGGTTACGGCTTATAATAATAGTTAATAAAACTTAGGATAATTAGTAACTTGGAATCCTGTTACAGATTGTTAGTATTGATAGTGATCAAATGAATAGCAGTAATATATTGATTCGCTGAAGCAAAAATAAGCTTTATTCTTAAAACAATCTAATTTAATGCATTTTCTTGGATATTATTTGCATTTTTTTTCAAATTACAGGATTGTTTGCAACCATTTTGCCCTTCAGCAGGATCTATATATTAAACACATGAAACGAACATTAAATAATTTAACTGATCCTGTTATGAAGGTCATAATCAGCCTGTTGCTATGTCTTATAGCAGTCACACCGCTTAGAAGCCAGACCTTCGAAACCACCATAAGCGGATACTATTATAACCCGGTTACTCCCGGAAACAGTATAATTGTCAATGAGGAAGGAGATTATCTTATTGCCGGGAAATCCAGGCCCATTGATGGACTGAATTCACTGGTATTATCAAAATTCGGAAATGCTGGCAACAGGCTATGGATCAATAATTTTGAGACAGGGGAGTATGTTAATTATCAGCTGTGCCTTCACAACACTACTGATGGAGGATATCTTCTGACTGCTACCGGTCCATATGAAATACGTTTGATCAAGACTGATGAACTTGGTGAGCGTGAATGGTCTAAAAGTATTAATTCGGGCAGGTATGAGGATAAGAATCCTGTGCTGCTGCCCACAGATTCAACTGATTTCGTGATTTTCGGTACTAAGGTGCTGGGACCAGAGGATAAATATGTGAGATACATTGCCTGTGAAAGAGTTGATACAGGAGGTATAATCGTCTCAGAAAAACAGATCGGTGATTTCAAGCAACTAAGTCTTCAATCTGTAATAAGGACATCGGATGGGGGTTATATTATCACGGGATACATTGGGTTCCCGTATACAGATGGCAGCATGCTATTAGTGTGCAGGACTGATAATAAGGGGGATAAAATCTGGGCACAGTTATTTGAAGGGATAGTCAATGTTAAGAATTCCTGTGTCCGGCAGATCTCAAACGAGCAATTTATAATTACCGGTACCATTACTTCATCGAGCAGCCTTCAGGACAGGATATTTTTCTTGTGGCTGGATAAGGATGGGAACAAGATACTATTCAGGGAGTTGCCTGGTGATTTGAACAGGGCGTTCAGTGTTATACAGACCTTTGATGATGGTTTTGCTTTTGCTGGCTCCACTGCCAGTATGGGGAACGGGCAGGAAGACCTGCTGATAATAAAAACAAATATCCTGGGACAGACAGAATGGATCAGCACCTTTGGGGGAGCGCTCACAGACAGGGGATATGATATTAAGCAAACACCTGATTCAGGATTTATCGTTACGGGTTCTACCGAGAGCTACGGCAGTAATAATACATACCTGCTGAAAACCAACTTGTCCGGCGATGTTTCATGCAGGCTTGATCACAAGAAGTTCTTTGAACCGGTTATCCATTCAGTTAGTACAGATTTAAATTCAGAAGATGTTGTCTTATTTTATGAACCGGTATACGGTGATTCAGAGATCCTGCTGTACAAAGAGACTGCATTACTGGGAAGTTTCCTCCTGGTGAATAGAAAGCCCGGCAATCCTTCAGGATTGATTTATGACAGCACAGCCATCCCTTCCCTGCGTTCCTATAACTATAAGATCCACATTATAAATGAATGCGGTGATACCTCACTTCCGAGCAAGACACATGGAACAATATTCCTGGAAGCGTATGCCGGGGGAAGTTCCAGGAACCTTTTCTGGAATCGATATGAAGGAGCAGAAGTGGAAACCTTTGAGATATTAAGAGGAACCACAGAGGAGAATATGACCGCACTTAACTGGGTACCCGGACACATAAATAACTTTTCAGATACCAACCCTCCTGAAGGTTCGGTATATTACCGGATAAAAGGAATACTTGCAGAGAACAGCCAGGTAGAATCCGGTACCGGACACACCAGTTTGTCAAATATTGCCTCTCTCATTGGGGTCAATGCTTACAGTGCTGATTTATCAGACAATCTGATCATTGCCCCGAATCCGGTCAGTACTGTTTCGGGAATCAGTTTTCCGAATTCAGCTAATGATGAGTATATCTTATCAGTGTATGAGCTTACAGGCCGGCTGATATACAGGTCCCCTTCAATTACAGACAGCCATTTCGAGTTTAACCGGATGGGGATAGGAGCCGGAATATACCTGATAGAACTCCGTGGACCTGAGATATACAGAGCCCGGATAATAATCGACTAGGTACTATTCGGGACCTATCAATTCAATAAAGGTGCCATCCGGATCCTGGATTAATACAAAATGCCTCCCGTCCTCAAGCAGGGTTGGGGTTTCGCTCAGTATCCTGACCTTGTTTTTAGCTATCCTTTCCAGGAAGGGCTTCATGGATGTAACGAAAATGGTAATGTACTGAACTCCTGTTTCATCCTGAATAAATTTTGAAAGGTTGGGGGCAGCATTCTTGTCGAAACTCATCAGTTTCCATTCAGTGGCCTGATTGCTGTTTTTCAGCTTCAGCACAGTTACCTTGAAGGGCAGCCCTCCTGTCAGTCCGGATTTTTTACCGAATTCCTCATCGATTGCAAAGCCTCCCGTTCTTGTCATACCAACGACCCTGGTATAAAAATCAATCGATCTTTCCAGGTCTGCAACTATGACCCCTACTGAGATGGTCCCGCTGCTAAACTCGTCAGCATCTCTTGCTGAAAAACTAAAAAACAAGGCAGATACAATCACTATTGTAGCAGCAACACTAATAATTCTTACTGGTTTTTTCATGGTTGTTCCGTAATTACTGTTAATTAAGATTCAGGCATCTAAAATAGAATATTTTTTGTGAAATACTTTTAGCTTATAAGATAAGGAAAATGGTTGGGATTACTTATATTGTTCGAGTTTCCTGATATTCCGGATGAATTATTTTGATGTAATAATAGTTGTCATCTTGCTCTGGAGTGCCTACAGGGGAATTACCCGCGGGTTTATCATTATGGCGGCATCCCTGGCAGCACTGATACTCGGCATATGGGGAGCCATACGCTTTTCTGATCTGACAGCAGGCCTTCTAAAGGAAAAATTCGAGATCCAGACTGAGTACCTCAGCCTGATCGCTTTTGCTCTGACTTTTATAGCTATTGTAATTGCGGTTCACCTGGTTGCCCGGGCAACAGATAAGCTTGTAAAGGCAGTGGCCCTGGGCCTGGTTAACCGCTTGCTCGGACTGGTATTTGCAGTTCTGAAAAATGCATTTATTCTGAGCATTATCCTGGTTGTACTGAATACCATTGACAAGAAAACACCTTTCCTGCCAGAGGAACAGGTAGAAGATTCTATCCTGTACGCACCCTTATCAAAACTGGCGCCAGCAGTATTCCCTTACCTTAATTTTGAAGAGATCCAGCAGAAGTTCAGGAAGGAGGACAATACTCAGCATGAAGTATGAGTAAGATTATTATATTTGGTAAAATTTTCCCAGGATGAATTTTATTGAGGA
>CAZILN010000411.1:0-18375 GCA_964540005.1 uncultured Bacteroidaceae bacterium
CGGGGAAGGAGGAGCCATCGTCGGGGATGATGATGAGGTCATGGACAGGTGCTATTCCTTTCATAACTGCGGGCGTTCGTATGGATCTGTAAAAGGCACCACGCCTTATCCCACACGGGGAAGCAACCGTCGTATGCAGCAGATGCAGGCTATCATACTGATGTCACAGATGAAGCGCGCAAAGAAAGATGCTGATATACGCCTGGCAAATGCCCTGTACCTGGATTCTAAACTGAATGACATTCCAGGTATCATTACATATAAGCTCGCTAATGGCGCAACCCGCTCTGCATACCACCTGTATCCCTTCAGGTATAAAAAGGAATTTTTTAATAATATTACCAGGCATAAGTTTATAAATGCCCTGGAGGCGGAAGGCATACCAACTATGTCGGGATATGGGCCCCAGAATAAATACGAATTGATGGAAGAAGCGCTGAATTCCAGGGGATACAAACGCCTCTACGGCGAGGAAAGACTACGCCGCTACAAGGAAGAGAACATCCTGCCTGGCAACGACCAGCTTTGTGAAGAGGCTGTTGTTTTTTACCAGAGCCTCCTGCTGGGAACGAAATCTGATATGGATGATATTGTCCGGGCCATCACAAAGATATACGACAACCGCGATAAACTGGTGGGATAATAAGCATTTTTAATCGCGTTCAGTAACAGGATTACATTCATTTTTTATAAATTTAGATACAAAATGTAAAAAGATGGAACTATTATTAGAAGCCTGGTGGCAGGGAATGATGGTAGCTGAAAAGGTATACTGGATTATTGCCATACCGTTTACACTGATCTTTCTGATCATGCTGGTTCTCACTTTTATCGGTGGTGATTTTGATGGTGCTTCTGCCGATATGGATGTAGACATGGAGATAGATGCAGACACAGGTATAGACTTTCAGTACCTTAGCATAAAGAACCTGATAGGGTTCTTTACCATATTCGGCTGGACGGGCATTGCCTGCCTTGCAGCCGAAAAAAGCCTGGCATTCACCGTGATTGTTTCTGTCCTGGCCGGACTGCTGATGATGACCATCATGTCAACCATTGTTTACCTGATGGGAAAACTTACTGAGGACGGCACCCTGGACCTGAAAAATGCCATAGGGAAAATAGCCACTACCTACCTGACCATTCCGGCGGCAAGGTCAGGGATGGGCAAGATACAGGTAAAGGTGCAGGGATTCAGGACCCTGGATGCCATCACCGATGAAAAGGAGGCCATTAAAACAGGAGCGGTAGTGGAGGTGATTGATGTTATTAATAATGAAGTATTATTGGTAAAAACAAGTAAATAACTCTTAAACTATTTAATTATGGGTCAGTATATAGTCTTGGTTGTAAGCCTGGGGATACTCTTTATATTCATCCTCCTGGTCACTTTCCTCAGAAGGTATAAAAGATGTCCGTCTGACAGGATCCTTGTAATTTATGGTAAAGTAGGTAAGGGAAAGGAGGCGGAGTCACGATCCGCCAGGTGTATGCACGGGGGGGCATCCTTTATCTGGCCGGTCATCCAGGCCTATGAATTTCTGGATCTTACACCTATTCCGATTGAGATCAACCTGAGATCTGCACTGAGTAAACAGAACATTAGGGTAGATGTTCCTTCCATCTTCACTGTGGGAGTCTCGACAGAAACGGGTGTCATGACGAATGCTGCAGAACGCTTGCTGGGATTGAGCCAGGAAGAGATCAGCAACCTTGCAAAGGATATTATTTTCGGTCAGCTGCGTCTGGTTGTGGCTACCATGGACATAGAGGAGATAAACAGCAACAGGGACCTTTTCCTGGAAGCTGTTTCGGGTAATGTGGAAGCTGAACTGAAAAAGGTTGGTCTGAAGCTGATCAACGTGAACGTCACCGACATAAACGATGAATCCGGGTATATCGAAGCGCTTGGTAAGGAGGCGGCCGCCCATGCCATCAATGCTGCCAAGAAAAGTGTGGCAGAAAAGAACCGGGACGGATCCATCGGAGAAGCAAATGCCATGAGGGACCAGCGCATACAGGTGGCTGATGCCAATGCCAATGCGGTTGAGGGAGAAAATACGGCAACCATTCAGATTGCCAACTCAAATTCCAACCGTAGAGAAAAGGAGGCCCTGGCAGAAAAACTGGCAGTAGCAGCTGAAAAGGTTAACCAGGCCAAGGCACTTGAGGAAGCCTATGTTGCCGAAAAAGAAGCTGAAATCAGCAGGGCACACCGTGAACAAGCCACACAGAAAGCAGATATCATCATACCTGCACAGATAGATAAGGAAAAAGTAGAAATCGCTGCCGAGGCTATAGCAGAACAAACCCGCCGGCATGCACGAGGTGATGCCGATGCCATTTTCATGAAGATGGAGGCAGAGGGTAAAGGTATCTTCGAGGTACTGTCAAAACAGGCAGAAGGATTTAAACAGCTGGTAAATGCAGCGGAAAATGATGCACAGAAAGCAGTACTGTATATGATAGCCGATAAATTACCCGAACTGGTCAGCAAACAGGTTGAGGCCGTCAAGAATTTGAAAATTGATAAGGTGACCGTATGGGATACCATGTCCTCAGGGGCAGATGGCAAGTCACCCGCCACGGCAAATTTCTTTTCCGGCTTGCTGAAATCCATCCCGCCGCTTGAGGACCTGTTCCAGCAGGCAGGTATGAGCCTTCCTGATTATCTGAAGGGTTCTGAGAAGGATAAAAATGCTTCAGCAGAGTCTTCAGCATCATCATCTCCGGCGGATACAGTAGAGGCTACATCTGCAGATCCATCAGTGGATAAGGCAGACAATACAGGTTCTGAGAAATCCTCACCACCCGCTGATTCTAAAGGATCTTCTGCACCGGATGAACCTGAAGGACCAGATGAGGATTCTCCTGAGGAGAAATAGGTCAGATATAATTACCCTGGTGAGAAGGTATTCACACCATCCAATAAGCCCCTGGAAATTTTTATTATCAGGGGCTTTAAAATATATTTTCCGCGGATTCACAGGTATGCTTATTCAAGTCCTGCTCAATGATATAATAACAATCAGTATTATAATTACTAAATGAAAATATAATGAGACTTTTATCCATAGCCCTGGGGCTGTTATTGTTAATGACAGTGCATACAGGCTGGTCCCAAAACCCCATAACCACCGGGACCCTCTTCGAGGAAATGACCGACATGAAAAGACTGTCGGTTTTTCCTGATCCCGGATACAGGTGTATTCAGTATTCTTCTTATGATCACCGCAGTACCTTTCCCGACGGACCCGATTGGTTTGCCAATTCTGACGGCTTCGGTAACGAGCCCATCCCTAATTTTGAAAAAGTGCTCAGGGAACCCGATGAGAATGGGATAGGTGAGTACCTGGTTGCCGATGTGCCCGGACCCGGGGCTGTTGTCAGGCTATGGACTGCACAAATGGGGGGGACTGTCAAAGTGTTTCTTGATAATAATGAGATGCCGGTCTATGACGGCAGTGCTGAGGATTTTTTCATGCGCACCTATGATTCGTACGACGAGATCAGGCTGGTTAACAAAGAACTGTTTGAAAAAACCGTCTACCAGCGCAATGCCTCCTATGCACCTATTCCTTTTGGCAGCCGTCTGAAGGTCATCTGGACAGGCAATATGGAAGAGCTTCATTTCTACCATTTGCAGGTCAGGTTATATAATGAAAATGCGCAAGTCATCAGCTTTTCCCCGCAGGATATAGCTACATATGCAAAGAACATTGATCAGGTAATCTCGGTTCTTGCAGACCCTGATGATAAGTGGCAAAGTTCTGCAGATGAGTTTCTTGGTGTAAATACATCTTTGCTTCCGGGTAGAAAAACTGAAATCCTGAGCATGGATGGTCAGCAGGCCATAGAAGAGCTGAGCATAAAAATTGAAGCAGAAAACATAGAGAAGGCATTACGGCAGACCATATTGCATATTAGCTTTGATGGATATCCCTGGGGACAGGTTCAGGCACCGGTGGGTGATTTCTTCGGGGCAGCACCCGGTATTAATCCCTATGTTTCGCTGCCCTTCACGGTTAGTCCGGACGGCACAATGACCTGCAGGTTTTTCATGCCTTTCAGGGAATCCTGCTCGATTACCATGGAAAACATGGGAAGCCAGACTATAGAAATAAGCGGATCAGCTTCTGTAGTTAATAATGAGTGGACCCAGCAAAGCATGCATTTCCGCGCCCGGTGGAGGGCAGATCACAACATCACCGCCTCCCCTGAGGCAGTGATCGACCTTCCGTTTATTATAGCTCGCGGACAGGGCTTATATGTAGGGACAACCTCCTACCTGATGAATCCGGTAAATATACCCACTTCATGGGGAAACTGGTGGGGTGAGGGTGATGAGAAGGTCTTTGTGGATGATGACAGGACAGCTTCCATATTCGGAACAGGATCGGAAGATTATTACAATTATGCATGGTCCTCAGCAGATATTTTCATATTCCCCTTTTGCGGCCAGCCCCGGAATGACGGTCCGGCAAACAGGGGTTTTGTTACCAACTACCGATGGCACATCCTTGATCCCATTCCTTTTACCAGACAGCTGAGTTTTTATATGGAACTGTTCCCGCATTTTAAAACACCCGGACTATCCTATGCAAGGATTGGCTATTATTATGCCAGGCCGGGGGTAATGGATGACCATATACCCATCATGCCGGATGATGTTATTCTCCCTGTACTACCTGCTAACTGGCAGCCGCTGGGAAGCCATGCATCGGCAAATGCAATATTCTACCAGGCCGAAGACCTGGTTAATCCTGGCGGAGAACTCAGCATCCGGGAAGACAGGATCTGGTCGGATAAGGGCCTGCTGGTGTGGACACCGGAAGGCCGGGGTGACAAACTGGATCTGAAGCTGGACATTGCTGAAACAGGTACCTACAGGATCAACATGATAATGGCACACATGCCTTCTTCAGGAAGAGTGAAAGTATCAATCGGTTCATTAGAGGCCGGGCAGCCTGGAGGTAGTAAAGAGATAGATCTCTACAGGACTTACCGTACATTGTCAAGGAACCTTTACCTGGGAGAGACTGCATTGGAAAAAGGTGTTTCCATGCTTACAATCGAATTTGCAGGACCTGAAGGCCACATTGCTAATCCGGAAGTAGGTATTGATTTTATCTGGCTGCAGAAAACAGACCAGTAAACAATAATTATATTGAGTATTTAAAATCAAAAGATCATGAAAAAACTGCTTTTCTCCGCTGCATTTATAATTTTCAGCTGCTCACTGTTCAGCCAGGACAATCCGCTGAAGGTGGAAACATACCAGCTGTCAAACGGATTGACCGTTTATCTGAACGAAGATCATAACATGCCTATGGTATATGGGATGGTCGCCGTAAAAGGAGGGTCCAAAAGAGATCCCAAGGATGCTACCGGGATCGCCCATTATTTTGAGCACATTATGTTCAAGGGGACCGATGAGATCGGTACCATTGATTATGAACAGGAGAAGCCTTACCTGGACAGCATAGAAAACCTTTATGATGAACTGGGAAAAAAGACAACTGATGAGGAACGGGAGGCGATACAGAAGGAAATAAACAGGATCTCTTTGAAAGCTGCGGAATATGCCATCCCCAATGAATTTGGAAAGATCGTGAACAGTATGGGGGGGAGCGGACTGAATGCCGGAACCGGAGACGAAAGCATCGTGTATTATAATACAGTGCCTGCCAACCAGGTTGAAAAATGGATAGAACTGTACAGCCATAGGTTCATCAACCCTGTATACCGCCTGTTCCAGTCAGAGCTGGAAACGGTTTATGAAGAAAAGAATATGTCCCTTGATGATCCCATGGAGGGAATGCTGGAAGACTTTGAGGGCAGCTTTTTTAAGAAGACCCCTTATGGACAGCAGACTGTGCTGGGAAGCGTGGAACACCTTAAGAATCCATCCCTTAGCAAAATGCAGGAATATTATGATAATTATTATGTCGCAAAGAATATGGCACTGGTTCTTGCAGGTGATTTTGATTCTGATCATCTTAAACCGGTAATTGAAGAAAAATTCGGACGCCTGCGGGCTGGAGAGATACCTCCAACACTGGATTTCAGGGAAGAACCCTTCGAAGGCAGAGAACAGGTAAAGGTAAGGATGACACCTATTAAAGTAGGCTTGCTTGGATACAGGACCATCCCGAGAAACCATGAGGATGAATTTAAACTGGAAGTGGTTTCTAACCTGCTTACCAACTATGCCTCAACCGGATTGTTGGACCAACTGGTCAATGACAATAAGCTAATGATGGCCATTGCTTTTGCGAACCTTAAGACTGAATTAGGGGGGTATTATATTGCCTTCGTTCCCAAGATTGTAGGTCAGTCATTACAGAAAGCAGAAGGCCTGGTCACGGATCAGCTTCAGAGGCTGAAGAACGGGGATTTTGATAAGCAGTTGCTCGAGGGTGTCAAGGCGGAGCTGAAGGTAAGCTATGAACAGAACCTGGAAGATATGCGCTGGCGGACCTATGCGATCATGGATGCTTTTCTTTATGACATTGCCTGGGAAAAATACCTCTCGGCCCCCGAGGAAATCGATAAAATCACCCGTGAAGACATCATTGCTACAGTGAATAAATATTTTGGAGATAATTACCTGGCATATCATTCAAAAATGGGATTTCCAAAGAAGGAAAAACTTGACAAACCACCCTATGATCCGGTACAGGCAAAAAACTCTGATAAGCAATCGGAATATGCGGCCAGAATGGAACAGATACCGGTGATAGATCTTGAACCAAAGTTTATTGATTTCAAAAAGGATGTTGTTATATCCGAGATGGAGGATGGCATAAAAACCTTCGTTACTAAAAATCCAATTAATAATATTTTTACAGTCCGGTTAAAATTTGGGAAGGGGAGTTACAATGATCCCGTGGTAGACCTGGCAAGTTATATTTTCCTCTATGCTCATCCCGAAGGACAATCTTTCACGGAATATAAGAATAAACTTCAGTTGCTTGGCTGTGATATTTATGCGTATAATGATCTGAGCTCCACGACAATTAGTATAACCGGACTGGAAGAGAACCTGGAAGAATCCCTTGATTTGATCAACAAACTTCTGACTTCCTATACTGTGGATGAAAGCCAACTGGAAAAACTGGTTCAGGAAAGCAAATTCAATGAGAAGTTCGAGAAAAAGGACCTGAGTTCTAAAAATGATGCACTGGCTAAGTATGCCCTGTATGGAAAGCAGTCAGAATACCTGACAAGGCTCACTGAATCTGATATAAAAGAGTTAAGCAATACGGACCTTGTAGAAAAGTTTAAAGAACTCTCAGGATTTGAATATGAAGTGCATTATTGTGGCACACGAACAGCAACGGCTTTTAATCAGGTATTCAGGGAGCATATGGATATCCGGGAAAAACTTACAGAATCACCAGGCATGATAGAGATGAAGCGGAATCCTTATGCAGAAAACACCGTCTTATTCCTTGATGACAAAAAGGCCATACAGAGCCATATCAACATTTACATAGAGGGAGGGGTCAATGATGAGCTCAACCGTTCAGGTCTCGATGCCTTCAATGATTATATCGGCGGCAGTATGGCAGCCATTCTGTTCCAGGAGATCAGGGAATTCCGTTCCCTGGCCTATAGAGTAAGAGGAAGGTACTATCCATCCTTCTATTTTGACCGCCCTGGGTATTTTGCCGGCTTGCTGTCCACCCAGTCCGACAAAACCAGCGAAGCGCTGGAGGTATTCCATGACATCATGACGGATATGCCCGAAAAACCGGATCGCATTGAAGCGGTCCGTACCAACCTGACCCTGTCAATAAACTCCACGCAACCCACTTTTCGCAACCGGTCCGGGTCGGTTTCAACATGGATGGAGCAGGGTTACAGGGAGGATCCCAGGAAAACGCGCTATAAGGACTATGAGAACATGGAGTTTTCAGAGATCCTTGAATTTTATGAAACAAACCTGCATGGTAAGCCATGGCTTGTTACCGTAGTGGGGGATTCAAAGCGCATCGACATGGATGCTCTGTCCCGGTACGGAACAGTAAAAACAGTCAGCCTGGACGAAGTATTCAGGTGGTAAGATCTATGGCCTTATCAGGGATAGAATACTGTTTATTTCTATTTATGCCTAACCAGACCGGATACATAATACAATGGCAAAAATACCAATCTTTGCTCAGGGAGCCTTGAGAAGTTTGCTCCTGAAAAGACAAAGCCCTGAGGACAATTGGGATATATCTCAAGTAACATATGGAGGCTTTTTAATCTCCCAGCAGCACCGCTTTTAACTTCTATAGGACAGATCTGATTATTCAGTGCTACAAGAAAATCCACTTCTGCAGAACTGCTCTTTGCGTCTCTTGACCAGTAATAGACTTCACTGTCCAGTGCTGCAGTTAGTTCCTGTCCAACAAATTGTTCCGCTAAGGCACCCCTGTAAATTGATAACAGGTCAGATTGGAAATATTCAGTATTTACTGCTAAGCCACAAAGATTCTGCATCAGCCCAATGTCAAGTATAAGAGCTTTAAATGTTCGTTCTGAAGCCGTTGCAGCAAGAGGAAGTCCGGCTGGAGAAGCTGAACGTACCTTGCTGATGAATCTGGACTGACAAAGCAGATCAAACGCTTTTTTAATAGTCGGATTGGAAAAATCTTCTGTAAGCCTGGCATATTTTATCTGTTGACCAACAGATTTAGCAGTAGAAACCACGACTGCATTTATGCATTGTTTGTCCGAATACTTTGCATATTTGGGAAAATCCATGCGGAAGGTATCAATGAGACTGGTCTGAACTTCAAACACCTGTTGCATACTGCCAGTATTAAGGTATTTTATTACACATTCAGGCATGCCTCCAATAAAAAAGTACTTTCTTAATTCTTCTATGAGAAATTCATGTATCGCCCCTGATTGGTCCTTGACCGGAGAGAGTATGTTCTGTGATGCCTGATTATTTCCCAGCGCTTCCAGGAATTCCGGGAATGTCAGAGGATACATGTTCAGCATATGGATCCGTCCTACCGGGATACTAATATCCTTTAATGCAAACTCAAGGAGTGAACCTGCAGCAATTACATGAAGATCCGGAATTTGCTCATAAAAGTAACGGAGTGACATAATTGCACGCGGACTTGCTTGTATTTCATCAAAAAATAGCAGATCCTTACCAACATTTATATCACTGCCAAGCAATACTTCCAGATCAGATTTAATTCTTTTTGCATCTAAATTTCTTTCAAATACCTGGATCCAGTCCGGGTGCTTTTCAAAATCAAGAAGATGGACCTTCCCGTTAAAGTTACTCTGTCCAAACTCCATGACTGAGAAGGTTTTTCCAACTTGCCGGGCTCCCCTGATTATAAGTGGTTTTCGGCTTTTCTGATTTTTCCACTTAATAAGCTTTTCTGTGATGCTGCGATTCATGTCATACTAAGGTAAAACCGAGAAAAATTTAAATAATCAAGGCAAAAATAATAAAAAGCATATAAGAATACAAGGATAAACTGCATAAGGAGCTTTAAAAACACAAGGATTGTGAATCTGCAGAACTCGTCACCCAGGTTTCGAGTTGCTTACAGTATGGAGCTATAACAGAAAGCTATTCAAAAATTATTTTTGCATACCGGACGCTTTATTGATATAATTCCAGAAGATCTCCAGGTTTTTAAGATGGCGTTCCTGTTCGTCTTCTGAGAGGTCCTGTAAGCTGGCAAAATGCGAGAAGCCATTTTCAAGGGACAGCATTTCTTTTGCTGCGTCCATGGAGGCTCCTTCAGCCACCATCTTATCAACATTCTCATACATTTCAGAGAAGTATTCATAGTGCAGTTGAAATGATGCTCTATCCCGTAACCCGCCATGTCCCGGAACAACTGTTTCTATGGTATTAATATCATCATTTAGATTTTTCAGAACAGATATCCAGCGGGCGATGTCCCGTTCCCTGTCGCCTGAATGATGGGTGGAAGGAAGATCCATAATTATTGTTGCACCGGCAATCAATACCTTCTCTTGGGGTATATGAATAAGGATATCTGATTTGCTGTGTCCCAGGCCGAAGTATATTAAATTCAGGGTCATATCGGTAAGCTGTAACTTCATCTCATCTGAAAACCTGATATCCGGCACAATCACCTCAAATCCGTTCTCAATTTCCTGGCAACGCTTTTTCCAGTATTTTTTGACTTCCTGTATTGCTGCTACTTCGGATTCATCACCGGCATGTTCCTTAATTGACTCATCACAGTCGGCAATGTTTTTTTTGTAATACCCTATGATCTCCTGTTTCATTTCTTCATCACTCTGCATATCGAACCACCATTGCATATCTTCTATGATATTCTGATGGGCAATTATGGGAATATCTTTGAACAAAGCATTCCCTCCGCAATGATGTGAATGGGCATGAGTATTGATAACATAGATGAAATCCTGACCCGGAAACTGTTTAAGGATCTCTTCTTTAACGATTTCCATCGTCAGGGGTGATATTTCGGTATCAACCAGGATGATCCCTTCTTCAGAGGAAATCGCCACGATGTTACAGTTGCTTACCCTGGTCACGGTAAGGACTATCACTTTATCAGTAATTTTTGTCACACTGACTTCCTGGGTAAATGCGAGGATATGGATGACAAACAGCAAAAGAATTGAGAACAAGATATTTTTTTTCATAACTACCAGAACGTTTGTGTTTACATATAGAATATTTCACTGCCATTGCCGGCAGGATAGCTAATTTACAATATTTTATTCTGTCCAAGGGTATAAATTTTTAATGTTACAGACTTTGTATATTGTCCCCGGTTTTCTCACTGATGAATTATATGATTAACAGAAAGTACCAATTTACTCTATTATCCCTCCTGTTTGGGTTGTAACTGCTTTCTGCCCAGACTGTTGTCACCATATCAGGAAAGGTTCTGAGCAGGAACGACTCTGTCCCGCTTGTTGGTGCTTCTGTTTATCAACAAGATGGGGACAATAGATTATGCTGTCCTGGAATGTAATATAAAGTTCGTTGAGAAACTTGGACATAAAATATATGTCTATAAACAATTGGAAAACGAACAAATAATATCCAGGCTAAAGCCTGATGCTGAACCAGTTGAGGGAAGCAGAATAAATCTTTATTTTGACAAAGCAAAGATGTATTTCTTTGACAGGAAATCAGATGTATGCATAAGATGAATCTGGAATAGCCGGCTCACCATATACTTGCAACTTCATGAAATTCCATTGATATTATTTTAATATCTCCATTGGTATATAATTCCAATTCATCCCGATCAGGGGAAAAGGCGTACTGTTCTGAATAGGAAAATACCCCGTTATTTGCAAATACTTCGAGTTGGCCCCAGTCAACTAATATTCTGATTTTTATATGGTTTGATGCGTCCGGTAATAGCTTTTTGGATAACAAAGTATGATTCAAAATATCATACTCTATTATTTTATTGGCAATTTTAAATCCAAATTTTGTAGCCGAAGTTTCTGTAAGTTCAAATTCAGCAATTAAATCAAACTTTTTCGACCTTATATCAGAGAGCGGATTGGTGTTTGGTTTGCATACCTGTCCTTCCCATTTTTTTGTATTCTCGTAAAGAGATGCGATTTCTGCAATAGGGTATCGGGATAGCTTTTTTTGACCACTATATGATACCAGTTCCAAAGTGACAGGGAAGGTTGCGTTTCGTTGCCAGATGGTCTCTCCAACACCTCCATTCCAATGATCCATCCATGCAATTTGAATTATTCGTGTATCATTGTTTGGAAGATTGCCCATCGGAAAAGTTTGGGCAGCATAAAAATCAGGACCTACATCCATTACCAATGTATCCTGACCTTTATCCATAATGAAAGAAGTGCCATCAAAATTTCCTACTAAATAAGTGCCGTTAGCATCTTGCAACACCCACTTTCTATTATTAGTATCACCATCAAGTGGTAACTGGAAAATATCAGGACATTCGAATCCGAATTTCAAATTGCTTAAAAACTTCCAGCTTATCAGATCAGTAGAGCCATAAAAAGTGGTTCCATTTTCATAAAGTGCCAATACCCATTTTAATGAAGGTTCGTGCCAGATAACACATGGATCCCGGGGATATTCATTTTGAGTAATATTTGCAACAGGATTATTCACATAGTTATGCCATGTACGCCCGGTATCAATACTCCATGCCAGGCATGTACCTTCTGATGTTCCTGTATATACAGCTATAATCGCTTCACTGCTTGAACCGGTTATTTTTTTTGCTATTTGATCGGAAACGATTACCGCACTTCCTGAAAATACGTGGTCTCCGGAAACGTTACGAACTGCATCTGATGGTAATAATGACTTTTGAGGAATTAAAGCTACTCCTTCATCTTTCCAATGCATTAAATCGGGACTTGTGGCATAACCACCATGCCGAATTGCCTGGCCCCATTGGTATATCATGTGGTATTTCCCGCCCTGGTACACCAAACCGTTTATATCATTCATCCATCCTGATCTTGGACTGAAATGAAATTGGCCCCGGTAATTTTCTAAATAATGAATTGTATCGCTATGCGGATAGTACTGAGCATTTAATGCTGCCAGAGAACTTAAAAGCCATAGAGTCAGAATACAATTTATTTTTTTTGGCATAATATTCATTGAATTTCAAGTTAATATCTGCAAACTGTTCGCCAGTATCTGAAGTGTATGAAAGGAAAGTCGCAGCATTTCCTGAATAGCCTGTTAACTTTCATTAAATTTACGATTTTTTAAGGGATATATGTTCTTTTTGAGTATGGTATGTTTTGAATCGATCCGTCTAAAACTTAAGAGAAATTTTAGTGCCGGTCCCGGGTTTGGACCATAAAGAAACATTGCCACCGTGAAGGGTCATGATATGACGGACAAGGGCCAGTCCGATTCCCGTACCCTGGCCCTTTGTGGAGAAAAAAGGAACGAATACCTGGTCGATGAGGGTCTTATCAATTCCCGGACCATTATCTGATACCTCAATTATATGATGACCGCTCTCTGACAGCTTTGTGCTGATGGTAACCGATTTTTCCGGAATATCCTCGAAGGCTTCCATACAGTTCTTAACAAGATTAATCAATACCTGCTGGATCAATACCGGATCCAGGTTCAGACTTGCTTCAGGATCATGGAGTTTGGTTGTGAATAAGATCTTTTCCTTTTCAAGGTCTGCTTTAAATAATTGGAAGGTTTCATCCAGAAGATGATCCAGCCTGGTAAGTTCTTTTTTAGGTTCCGGGATTCGTGTCAGCTTATTATATTCACTTACAAAATCGTATAAATTGTTGCTCCTTTTCTCAAGAGTTTTGATTGAATGAATAATATCTTCAAGGTTCTTTGGTGTAATTTTTTCGAGCTCTTTTGTCCGGCCGTCCTGTTCCTGGAGGATCATTAAAATGGTTTCTGTCAGGGAACTGATAGGTGTTACTGAATTCTTGATCTCATGGTTAAGGGTACGGATCAATTTAAGCCAGGCTTCTGTTTCCCGTTTCTCAACCTCGTTTTTAATATTCTGAAAGGCAATAATGGTATAATCATCATCGAGCAAGGGGGTTCGTATTACATGAATAGCCAGGTCCGATTTCCCTTCCTCATCTCCTGATTCCAGCATGGCACGGCTGGTATCTTTCATTCCATCGATCACCTCGGTAAAGGGCCTGCATTTACGCTGTAATTGTTCCCAGTAGAGGACTCCCGAAGTTCCAAGTAATTTTGTTGCAGCAGTATTCATAAGAATAATTTTACCCTTACCGTTTATGGCTATAATCCCGACATCAATCAATTCAACTATATGTTGTATGAACTTGTACTGGACTTCCCTGTCGATCCTGATCTCTTTATAGCTGCGGATGATCCTGTTGAACGATTTGTACAGTTCTTTTTCAGATCCTTTATACTTATGAATGTCATAGTGGACAGAAAAGTCTCTGGATTGAATTTGTTCAAGCAGTTCTGCCAGTTGCCGGTTTTTTTGATTAATATACCTTATCAGATCATAAATCAGCAAACATGCTATTATCGCCAGAACCAGGAAGGTAAATACAAGCTGTCCGGAATCAAAATACAGGAACAACAGGGGAAAACAGGCTAAGGCCAGCAGTACCAGTATCAGTCTCAGGAATACCTGCAGTGTGAAGCTTTTAAAGGCCATATTTGTGTAATCTTCTGTATAAGGCAGTCCGGGCTATACCCAGATCCTCTGCAGCCCTGGTCATATTTCCCTTGTTGCGAGAGATGGCTTTCAGGATGTTCCTTTTTTCCATTTCCTGCAAGTTAAGTATATCTTCCCTGTTCTCATCAGACTGATAAGACAGGTCAGCCGAGAAATCACCAAAATGCAATAGATTATCCTCGCTCAGTATCACGGCCCTTTCGACTGCATGCTGAAGTTCCCTGACATTTCCGGGCCAGGCATATTTTTCGAGCCGGCTCTTTGTTCCTGATGTTAAGCGCAGGGTATGCTTTTTATATTTTTTTGAATAAACTGCCAGAAAAAAATCTATTAGCAGTGGTATGTCCCCGGTTCTTTCCCGTAGGGGAGGAATACGGATCTCAACCGTGTTAATTCGATACAGGAGGTCTTCCCTGAATTCCTTTTTCTGTACCATTTGATATACCGGCAGATTTGTAGCGCAGACAAGGCGGAAATCAATATCCTTCGGCTTGTTGGAACCTACCATGGTAAGTTTGCGGGTTTCCAGTACTGACAGTAACTTGGCCTGAAGGGGCAGGGACAGGTTGCCGATCTCATCAAGGAAAAGCGTTCCCCCGCTGGCAATTTCAAGTCTTCCCGGTTTATCTTCCCGGGCATCTGTGAAGGCTCCCTTAGTGTGCCCGAATAATTCGCTCTCAAAAAGATTTTCATGAATAGCGCCCAGATCAACATTGATAAATGCCTCCAGTTCACGCATAGATTTCCTGTGAATTTCCCTGGCAATCAATTCCTTACCTGTCCCATTCTCCCCAAGGAGCAAAACATTCGCATCCGTCCCGGCTACCTTCCCTACCAGTTCATGTACTTTATTCATAGCAAAGGAATTCCCGATGATTTCTCCAAAGGATTGATCAAGATCCTTAGCGAGAATTTGCTGGCGCATCCTGAATTTCTCGAGGTCCTTTCGTGACCAGCTCAGTTGTAAAGCTGCATGTATGACCGATAACAGTTTGTCATTCTTCCAGGGTTTTACAATGAAATCGAATGCCCCAGCTTTAATGGATTCCACTGCCAGGTCAATTCCACCGTAAGCAGTTATGAACAGAACTACTGTCGAAGGATCTGTTTCGATTATGCTGTTCAGCCAGAAGATCCCTTCCGACCCATCATTTCTGCCTTTGGAGAAATTCATATCCAGCAGGATTATATCAAAGCTTTGTTCCTGCATGTGGGAAGGTATATTGCCGGGATCTTCTTCTGTTATAACATTGGAGAAAAGTTGTTTAAGGAACATGCGGGCTGTGGTAAGCACGTCCGGGTCATCATCGATGATCAGTATGGAGGCTTCGGTTTGTGACATATCTGGTTTTCGCTTACCTGCTGCCTGTCCTGGTGCAGGTTTGCTGTTATCCTGACTAAAAATACATAAACTGTACTAAAAACAGACACATATTGTACTAAAAACAGACACTTAAGGATGAAATTTTACAATTATATTAAGGTTTCTAACTATAAATAATACTATAATATGCAGATAAGCAGTTATTTACGTTAATTGGCATTGCTTTTGGTCTTATTGAAGAAAGTTACCCTAATATTATACCTGACATACTATTTATGATTCCCGATATATTCAAGACCGCATTCAGGATACTGAAGATTAAAAAGGCCTATTTTTTTATCAATATTCTGGGATTGGCAATCGGAATGGCCAGTACTATTTTTATCATTCTCTGGGTAGAGGATGAGCTCAGCTATGAAAAGATGCACGATAATGCAGACCGGATCTATATGCTGAATAAAAAGTACAAAATGGGAGACAGGTTTGAAATAAACAATGCGCTTCCTTACCCGCTTGCTGCAACTATTGAGGATGAACATCCTGAGATATCCTCTGCAGTGAGGATACAACACAGGAGCGGTGTATTCTTTAACGGAGAGGAATACTTCACTGAAAATTCAGTTTGTGCTACTGATCAGGCCTATTTCGATTTATTCAGTTTTGAATTTCTAAGGGGAGACCCGGATAATGTGCTTGATGATCCCAATTCTATAGTATTGACAGAAAGTTATGCAAAAAAGTTCTTCGGGGATAAAGACCCAATGGGGAAGGTTCTGGTTTATAATAATGAAGATCAATTTGTGGTGAAGGCTGTCATAAAGGATATCGCTCGCAATACCTATCTTGATTACGACATCATCATTCCACTGGTGGCTATATATAAACTTTCTGTTTATGCTGATGTCTGGTATGATCATTTCCTGGAAACATTCATCATGCTGGAACCTGGCAGTGATGACTCCGGTCTGAATGAGATGCTTACAGGGCATATACGAAAATACATGACGCAGGACTCCACTATTGAAGTAGTCGTGCAGCCTTTAACAAAGCTGCACCTGTACAACCTGGAAGAAAGGAGTGAGAGGATACAATATGTCTATATTTTTTCATTGATCGGTTTGCTCATTATTATTATTGCATCAATTAATTATACAAATATTTCCACTTCATTGTCTTTTAAGCGTTCGGTTGAGATCGGTATCAAAAAGGTAGCCGGAGCATCCAGAAGGCAGCTGATGGGACAGTTCATGGCAGAATCGTTTCAACAGACTTTTGCGGCTTTTTTACTGTCAATGGCAACAATAGAGTTAGTCCGACCATATTTTAATCAACTTTCAGGAAAGGACATAAATATACCCTACCTGAGTCCATGGTTCATCCTGATAATTTTGGGATTATTGATTATCACCACGCTTATGTCAGGCTTTTACCCTGCTGTATATTTGTCATCTCTCAAACCGGTCACCACTGTCAAGCAACGGATCCTATCAGGCAAAGGCCAGCAATTGCTGAGGGTTGTACTGGTAGTCCTTCAGTTTTCAATCTCCATAGCCCTGATCATTACGACACTTGTGATCTATTCGCAGATGCATTATATAATGCACAAGGACCTTGGTTTCAAAAAGGAGAATGTACTGTATTTACGTTATAGGGGGGACATCAGGGAGAATTATGAAGCCTTTCGTGAAGAACTGGTCCGCTACCCTGATATTATCAATATAGCACGTACCTCCTCTTTGCCTGCATCGGTATGGAACATCGTAAGAGGAGTTAACTGGGAAGGAAGGACCAGTACGCACACTGAATCCTTTGCTTTCCTCTCAGTGGATTATGATTTTCTGGAAACAATGGGAATGGAGCTTGAAAAAGGAAGGAACTTTTCTCATGATTTTGCAAGCGATTCAAATGCAATCATCATTAATCAGAAGGCTATTGAGGTATTGAACTATGAAGAACCTCTTGGTAAGAATTTCCTTTTTGATTCTGCGAGCGGGAACAGTATCATTGGTGTTGTATATGATTTTCACTCCACACCTCTCAGGTATGAAACAGAACCATTGCTGTTCAACATGTGGTCTGATATGTATACCTATATACTCATACGGATCAGTCCGGGTGATCCCCAGCAGGCAATCAACCATATAGAAGATCTCTGGGGAAAATACAATCCCCAATTCCCCTTCGATTATAACTTCCTTGACGAAAGGATAGACAGGGAATACCGAAATGAGATCAGAATGGGTAATTTATCCGGAACTTTCTCTCTCCTTGCCATACTTATTACATGCATAGGCCTGTTAGGCATATCTTCCCATACAACGCAACAGAAGAGCAAGGAAATTGGTGTCAGGAAAGTATTCGGCGCCTCTTTATGGTCCATCCTTTTCAGGTTTATATCTATCTATCTGAAATGGATCGTACTATCAAGCCTTATTGCCTGGCCCCTTGCCTGGATATTTATTGAAAACTGGCTGAAGAATTTTGCTTACAGGGTGGATGTCAGTATTCTGGCGTTCCTGATTGCCAGTGGCGTGTCTCTTGTGGTTTCTCTGCTGACTGTAGCCTATCAATCGATATCAGCAGCGAATAGAAATCCTGTTGATACCCTGCGGTATGAGTAAGCCATCGGATCGATCGATCCGATGAACCGATCCGATGAACCGATCCGATGAATCGATCCGATGAATCCGTTTCGCGTATATGATGTCGTGCTGCCAATCCTGTCATACCGAATAAACCAGTATCTTAATAACTAAAGTTTCCTAGTATTTAAAGTGTTATATATCAATTAGTTAAGATTCCTATTTTCGTCTCAAAATATACACCAAGCAATTGTTATACAGCACATTACAACGGTAATAACAGCTC
>CAZILN010000412.1:0-11114 GCA_964540005.1 uncultured Bacteroidaceae bacterium
GATGGAATAAAGGAGGCAGTATGGGATACGGTCACTGCCATGGTACATCTTGATTCAGATGATCTTGTCATGGGAGAAATCACTGACGAGGATGATCTTTCAGCTAATCTTTACCTAGCTTACGATGCCAGTTACCTGTATGGATTTATTGAGGTGAAGGATGATTCCATCAGTTCAAATGCAAGCTGGGACTGGTGGAGGAATGATGCATTGATGCTGAATTTTGATATTGATCCCACAACTGTCATACCCGTGGACTATAATTCGGGCAATGAACCAAATAAGCTGGACATAACAAGCATTGAAATATCTGCCGAATCCGGAGTTAGTAATGAACGGAACGGAAATGATAACACCATTCTCATCCGGACCCTGACCGATACCGGTTATGTAATCGAGTTTGCCATATCTGCATCCGGACTGGCCAATTATAATACCGATCCGGCAGAAACTGTAGTGCTTGAACCGGGAAGCCAGATGGGTTTCTATTTTGAACTGGGCGACCAGGATGAAGGTTCAGAAAGAGAAGCACAGCTGTCCTGGGGCCACACATCGGTAAACCACAATTCCTCAAGAAATGTAACACAGTTCGGAAGCATTACACTCCAGCAGAATAGTCAGATTGAGCTATCCAATGACAACCTGGTTATGTCCGCGACACAGCCCTATATCCAGGTGCCTTATTTAAATTCTAATCACACCATTGAGGACACTACCAACGAATGGTGGAACTATTATTTCTATGTATATGCAAACGACCCACAGGGACTGGATGACATAGATTCCGTCTGGGCAACAGGACCTGATGCCAACCACTACCTTCTGTATGATGATGCAACACATGGAGATGACTGGCCGAGGGGTGATGGCTTGTACCGTTTAAATTATGATCCGGATTCTCCCATTCCAGCAGGGGCATATACTTTTTATGTATCGGACAAATCGGGGAACCAGTCAGAAATAAGCCATTCTCTCACGGGTACACTTGAATGCCCTCCAATTGTGACTCCCCTTCATAACACAATAGTTACCGAACCGGATTTCCTTATTCAATGGGATAAGGTCCCTGGCACGACCGGATACTGGATTGACATCAATTTTACTTCAAACTGGGAGCGGGTATGGGATATCTGGGTCGATACAAGCCGCAGCTCGGTCACTTATAATGAGAACGGAACCGGCCAGGACCTGATTGAAGGAGAAAATTATTATGTCCAGGTTAATACCGGTGATGGCAGGAATTACTCCCAGAGCCGGTCACGCATCGCTTACGCCACCCAGCATATGATAATAATCGACGGGCTTAAAGATAGCTTCTGGGAAACGGCCACCGGGCACATCCACCTTGGACAGGATGAAGTTGTTTACGGACTGGCAGATGGACAGGATGATTGTTCAGCCGACCTGTATCTTGCTTATGATTCTGTTTACTTATACGGGTACATTGAGGTGAAAGACGATATGATCGGTTCGGCAGCCAGCTGGAACTGGTGGGAAAACGATGCCCTGGCATTGAGGTTTGATAACGATCCCTATACGCTTATAACTATTCCAGTTAATCAGGGAACTCCTCCGAACTGGTGGGATGTGACGGGACTGGAATTCACTGCGGAAACAGGCTTTGGTGATGTGAGGAATGGCAATGAACATACCAGTTTCAGCCGGATTGTTTCGGACACCGGCTATGTGATTGAGTTTGCCGTTACGGCAGCAGGATTGATCAATTATTATGCTGAGCCACCTGATACCCTGCCTTTCAATGAAGGTATACAGGCTGGTTTTTACTTCGAACTGTCTGACCAGGATTCAAGTTCGCAGCAGGAAGCCGTATTGAGCTGGGGCCACAGCTCGGCTAACCTTAATTCCAGACATAATGTCTCACAGTATGGCAACATGACCTTCCAGGCTGGTAACCAGGTACAGTTTTCCCGTGATAACCTGGTTATGACGGGAGACCAACCCTACATACAGTTGCCTACTATACAATCAAGCCACACCATCAATGAACAGTTGAATGAATCATGGGGGCTTCACTTTCTAGTTTACCTGAACGACCCACAGGGATTAAGCGATATTGACTCGGTATGGGTGGAAGGACCCGATGGTATCCATTACCGGCTAAATGACAGCAATGAAGATTGCGACGATTATGAAGGTGATGGAACGTATCAATACTGTCCTGGCTCTAATGCCCCTTTTGATACTGGACTTTATGAATTCTTTGCTTCTGATAAGGCCGGAAATATTGTTTCAACAACCAGTACCCTGATTGCTCCCCTCGACCTTCCGGGAATTATCAGCCCGGAAAACAATTCCATCGTATCCGCAGCTGATTTTCAGATACAATGGGAAGAAGTAACCGGAGCGACAGGATACTCTGTTGATGTCCACCTGGCATCGAATTGGGATCAAACCTGGAGTATAGGCATGAATCCGGACCGCAGCTCTGTCAATTATAACGAGGATGGAACAGGTACTGGCCTGATACTGGGAGAGGCGTACATTATACAGGTCTATGCAAATAAAGATGCCTGCTGGTCGAGGGCTAGTATCAGGTTCGTCTATTCTGCAACCGGAACTATCATCATTGACGGGATCAAGGACCCCTTCTGGGAAACAGCCACCTCAACGATACATCTTGGAGCTGATGAACTTGTTGAGGGAGAGCTGACCGGTGAAGATGATCTCTCAGCCAATATATACCTTGCCTGGGATTCTGTATTCTTATACGGGTTTGTTGAGGTGAAGGATGATTCGATCAGTACGAAAGCTGACTGGTGGTGGCAAAATGACGCTTTTATGCTGAGGTTTGATACGGATCCGTTTTCAATTGTACCTGTACCATACGGGTCGGGAAACGAACCAAACTGGCAGGATATAAATATTGTTGAATTCATTGCTGAGCCCGGCCTTAATGATTATCCGAACGGAAATCAGCATACTATTCTCAGCCGGGCCCTGACGGACACAGGGTATGTGATAGAATTCGGTATATCGGCACCGGGACTTACAAATAATAACGCCCCGGTTCCGGAATCCTTAAGCCTCCTTGAGGGAACACAGGCAGGTATCTATTTTGAAATAGCCGACCAGGATGAAGGATCATCAAGGGAAGCAAAACTGGCATGGGGACACATCTCTGCAGATCAGGAATCAGGCGCCAATGTCAGCCACTATGGAAGCATGACCTTCCTGGCAGGAAACCAGGTCCAGCTCTCGCATGACAACCTGGTGATGTCAGCGGACCAGCCCTTTATGCAACTGACCCGTATACAATCCAATCATAATTATAACGAGAATCTGAATGAGTGGTGGGACCTTTACTGTTACGTGTATGTGAATGATCCACAGGGCCTGGATGATATTGATTCGGTCTGGGTTGAAAGGCCTGACGGGAGCCATTACCTGTTGTATGATGATAATACGAACGGAGATAATTACCAGGGAGATGGAAGATACTCATATAGTACTAGCATGAACGAGACTCCCGTCACGGGTTTATACGAGTTTAAAGCACTTGATAAATCAGGAAATATTGTATCCCTGGCCGATAGTCTTACGGCCTCTTTGCCGTATCCTAAAAACCTGCAGCCTGCAACAAATACTGTTGTCACTGACTATGATTTCCTTATCAACTGGGATGAAATCCCCGGAGCGCTCAACTACTGGGTTGAGGTGCTGTCAGCTGACAGGAACCATACCTACTGGAGTGCTTCACTGGACCCGGACAGAAGCTCAATAAGTTATAATGAAAACGGCAACGGTGAATCATTAACTGACGGACAGGTTTATTCGATTCAGGTATCTGCCTGGGACGGAAGGAACAGTTCGAATACACGCATCATGTTTGCTTTCAGGACTGATAACCGCCGGATCATCTATGTCAATTCAGATAACAACTCAGGTGTTGAATACGGAAATCAACAGTACCCTTTCAATACCATACAGGAAGGGATAGATGTCAGCCTGCAGGGGGATACCGTGCTGGTTTACCCGGGTACATATTATGAAAACCTTACTATACAAAATACTCGCAAGCTTCTGCTGGGTTCATTATCTGTTTTTAGTGAGAATGAATCTTATGCGGCACAAACCATTATCAATGGCAGCAATAATGGTTCAGTCATGAATGTATGGAATTGCCAGGATATACTTACTATTTGTGGCTTTACTATTACCAATGGTCACAGCAGTAATGGGGGGGGGATAAGTATCGCTAATTCTAATTTGCTGTCTTTAAACCAGGTAAGAATATCTGGAAATACTGCAGATGATGTTGGTGGTGGTATTAACAGTGGCAATTCCGGTATACTGCTTATAAATTCTGTAATTACTGATAACACAGCAAACAGTGCAGGCGGCGGAATACATTTTGGAGATGGAAGCTGTAATATTATTAACTCCAGACTGGTTAATAATTATGCAACTAATAATGCCAGTGGTATCAGGGGCTACGATGGTGAAATTAATATTTATAATTCACTGCTTGCTGAAAATCATGGCTGGGCTTGTTTAGATTATGAATCTGTTAACGGTTCAATCATTAACAGCACAGTAGCTGATAACCCGGATGGCAGTTTTGCCTTTAACAATTCATACATACAAGTAAGAAATTGCATAGAATGGAACAACAATCAGAACAGATGGGGGAACCTTGATGACATTGAGTATTCCCTCATCCAGGGCGGGATCTCAGATACGGGCAATATAGCCGGGGATCCGATGTTTGTTGATGCGGAATCAGGTGATTACCGGCTGCAGTTGATTTCGCCCTGTGTGAATGCAGGAACCCCTGATACGAGTGGTCTGGGATTGTCCTGGTCAGACCTGGCCGGCAATCCGAGAATATCCGGAACCAGGATTGACATGGGGGCTTATGAAGCAGCATCAGCACTTATCCCATTGATCCCCCTTGCAGATTCCAGTATTATTATCGACGGCACAATGTCCGATTACCCCTGGGGACAATCAGAAAGATACCCTCTTGCACGTGCTTACCATGATGAATTCTTTGACTCACCGGAAGATCTGTCGGCATACTGGAAAGCAGCCTGGAACGATGAGGGGATCTACATCCTTGTTGAAGTAAGCTCAGACGATGCCCTTGTAACTGACGGAGCTTATGGAGAAAACTGGCAACAGGACCTGGTTGAGATTTATTTTGATATGAATACGGATTACCTGCAGGACGGAGAAGGACCGGCAGATGGTATCTTTGTGGGAAATATCACTAACGGACATTATTTGTTTCAATTTTTAAGAGGATCAGGATTTGCCACTCTCAGTGACTGGCAGTCTGGTTGTGAGCTTGCAATTCTTGAAGATTCTGTGGATGGCAGCTCGGTGCAGGAACTGTTCGTGCCCTGGTCCATACTTACTGATGCTGCAGGGATTGCCTTTGTACCCAAAGAAGATATCAGAATTGGTTTTGATGTTTATGTTTGCGATAATGACGGTCCGGATAAGGGAGCCGAAAGAAGCAGGAAAGTCTGGGCACATGACGGGACATACACAATCGAGGCCTGGGGTAATATGGATTATTGCGGAAGGATACAACTAAAGAGTATATCTGACGGACTGACAGTCAACGTAACTGCCAACAAATCAGCTGTTTGTCCGGGTGAAGAAGTCCACCTGCTTGCCACCCCGGAAGGCAACCAGGGAAGCTGCACTTATTCCTGGACCTCCGATCCGCCCGGTTCCGTTTATTCTTTCAGTGACCCGGTAGTATCACCATTAGCCACAACCAAATATGTGGTCAGCATAACTGAAGGCAACAGTATCGCCCATGATTCAATTACTATAAGTGTGCATGATGTACCGGAAGCGGATGCCGGCCCCGATACCAGTATTCCAGTCAATACATCCATCACTCTCAACGGTTCAGCAACAGGGGGGAGCGGGTTCTATTCATACCAGTGGATGCCCGCAGATTCATTTGTATTTGCTGCCACACAGGATCCCACAACCCTGAACATGGGAACTTCCAACCTGTTTGTCCTGCAAGTCACTGATTATCAAACTGGTTGCAGCAATACAGACCAGGTGCTTGTAACAGTAACCGGTGGCAGCTTAAGTGTTAATATATCACAGGACCACGAATCAGTATGCATTGGTGAAGAAATCAGTATGCTGGCCATAGCTTCCGGAGGAACGGGTAATTATACTTATTCATGGACCTCGGATCCCACCGGGTTTACAGCTGCAACAACCGATATTTCTGATATCCCGGCACAGACCACGAACTACCGGGTCAGTGTCAGTGACGGGATCAATACTGATTCTAATACTGCAAGTGTTATCGTGACCATAATAAATGAACCGGCTTCTGAAGATATATCTGTATGTTACGAAGAGACCGTGCCACCCCTGACTGCAACTGGAACAAACATCAAATGGTATGATGACATTTCCCTGGCAAATATGATCGAGGCGGGCAATACTCTTCAGACCGGATTAACTGCTATTGGAGAATATACCTACTATCTGACACAGACCGAAAATAATTGTGTGAGTCCGGCCAAAGCAGTTAGCGTAAACATATTTGAACTACCTATAGTCAGTGTTAATATATCAGACACTGTTATTTTTCCAGATGAACCAGTAGTACTTATTGCCAGTGGCGCTACGAGTTATGAGTGGCAATCCGACAGGGTTGATGATACCTCCGGTGACACAGCCTGGGTAAGTCCGGGAGAAAACACCCTCTATACCGTAATCGGCACCAATGCCCAGGGATGCACGGATGAAGAGGAATTTACCGTGAATGTGTTCTGTTCAGCCTGTGAAGATGAAATGTTATTCAATTCTTCCGGTTATGTAAGCTACTTCTGTGAGAATATGGTATATCGCAATAATTCTGACTGTTCATGGCTGATCTACCCAAGTGGTGCAACCTCCATATACCTCCTTTTCGATTCAATAGATATCGATCCAGGGGATTATATCAGGGTATATAACGGTCAGGATGAAAACGGGGTGCTGATGGGTGAGTTTAACAATGAAATCCTGCCAACTGAACAATTACATGCAGGTGCAGAAATGTATATTAAGTTCTTCTCTGATGACAGCAAAACCGGATCAGGATTTATGGCAAGGTACCGCAAGGATCAACCGGTTGGAATTGAGGGTGCTGACTACATTTCCGGACTGAAAATATATCCCAATCCCGCAACCGGATTACTGAATATTGAATTTAACTCAAACGCTGAGACTGGACTCAGGATAAGGCTCTATAATTCAATGTCGCAATTGATCCTGATGAGGAATATTACAGTGATCCAGGGACTGAATCATGAATCACTGTATCTTTCAGGAATGCTGCCCGGGGTATATTATTTACAATTATCTTCAGAGGAAGGGATTATAATCAGGAAGATCATAGTATATTAATACCGCTAACAATTATTGCAGTTTTTAACAAAAAAATATTTGCCATTCAAAGCTTTTGCGCTCTTCTTCCTGCTGTGGCCTGCCTGCCTGAAGGCACAGGTTGACTTTGGCTACCATTCAGCATTTAAATACCTTAAGGGCAGGGATGCAAGCCAGCTGTCCTACGACTGGATGCAACAGGGATATGATGATTCCGGCTGGAGTGAGGGTAATGCACCTTTCAGGTATGGTGACGGAACCGGCGGAACGGTTTTGACCGACATGGCGCAAAGCTACTCGACACTATTCCTGCGCACCGGGTTTCTGGCATCCAGTGTGGACTTTTTAAGCGAAATTCAGCTTACCATCGATTACGATGATGGCTTTATAATCTGGATAAACGGCCGTGAAGTACTCAGGAGAAATGCTCCTGATAATGCCGGTTATAATTCATTTGCCACCCAGAACCACGAATCAGGCCTGGGTGAGATATTCATACTGGAAACCGGTGGAATGAACCTGGTGGAAGGAGAGAACACTCTGGCGGTGATAGGATTGAACGTTAGTATGGAAAGTTCAGATTTCTATTTTGACATCAGTCTGAATGCTGAGATTGGCCGGCCACAACTTGCTGACTCAATCGGGCTCAGTTTCGACATGCCTTCAGGATTTTATGATGAACCCTTCACACTTACCGTTGCTTCACCCGATCCCGAAGCCAGCATCATATACACGCTTGACGGGAGCAATCCGCAGACTTCGGATAACAGTTTTACGACCGGGAATCCCGCAGGGATCTCAATTGATCCTGCCATAGGGAGCGGTCGCGGCACCACCCCTGCTGTAGTACTGAGGGCTTCCATCGTTAAAGACGGGTACAAGCCATCCTTCCCGGAATCAAGAAGCTATATTTTCCTGGAGAAAGTAAAAGACCAGTCTTACCCGGGCGGATCTTGGCCCGGACAGGATATCAATTCCCAGGTCATAGACCTGGATATGGATACCAGGATTACCCGCCAGGGAATATACGCCGGCCAGATAGAAGATGCCCTGCTGGATATACCCTCAGTCTCCATTTCAACCGATCCCGGGAACCTTTTTGATCCTGCTACCGGGATCTATGTCAATGCCGAAGGGCACGGCCTGAACTGGGAAAGGGAATGCTCGGTGGAATTGATATACCCTGATGGTTCCGAAGGTTTTTCTGTTAACGCCGGTTTACGGATCCGGGGCGGGTGGAGCAGGCACCCCGACTTCCCAAAGCATGCTTTCCGCCTTTTTTTCAGGGCAACATACGGGGATCCCAAACTCTATTATCCCCTCTTCGGTGATGAAGGTGTCGACAGGTTTGACAAGGTGGACCTGAGGTGTGCACAGAACTATGCCTGGAGTAACGGGGACAGCCGCAATACCATGGTCAGGGACGTATTCTCAAGGGATACGCAGAAGGATATGGATCAGCCCTATACCCGGAGCAGGTACTATCACCTGTACCTGAATGGTATGTACTGGGGGGTTTTCCAGACCCAGGAAAGGTCTGAAGCCAGGTATGCGGCCGATTATTTTGGCGGCCAGACCGAAGATTATGATGTGATCAAAGTTAACACGGAGGATTATGTATACCAGATCGAAGTAACGGACGGGGGCATGGACAACTGGCAGAAAATCTGGCAGATGACGGGGGCGGGATTTTCGGCCAACCGTTCATTTTTCAACCTGGAAGGCAAGGATGAATTCGGGGAACATGTTAAGGGAGCTGAGGTACTGGTTGATATTGACAACCTGATAGATTATATGCTGGTAATCTTCTATACCGGGAATTTCGATTCTCCCACCACGGCTTTCAGGTACAATAAATATCCTAATAATTTTTATGCCGTTGACAACAGGAAAGACAGATCAAAAGGATTTACCTTCTATGCTCATGATTGCGAACATGCCATGTTCTCAGACTATGTCTATCCCACCAATCAGGGCTTGTATGAGGACCGTGTCAACATAGGGGACCTTACTGATGAGAACAGGATGTTCGTCGAGAACCTGGACCTCTTTCACCCCCAGTGGTTGCATTACAAACTCACATTCAACGCAGAATACAGGATGCGTTTTGCCGACAGGGCCAACAAACATTTCAGTGAAGATGGCGTATTTTCGATAACGAAAGCTACCGGCAGACTCAATCAAAGAGTTGCAGAAATTGAAACTGCCATTATAGCTGAATCTGCCAGGTGGGGCGATGCCCGGGACTGGGTGACATCTCCCTATACCAAAGACGGCAACTGGGTACCGGAAATAGAAAAATTAAGAAATGATTTCATTCCGCGTCGTAATAACATAGTAATTAACCAGTTGAAGGGTGCCGGACTCTATTCCAGCCTGTACCCGCCACGCATAGAACAATCAGGGACAGTATTACCGGGTGAGCAGTATACACTTAGCTCCGGTATCAGCATAGGCCTCGTTAATCCATACAGTTCAGGCTTGATCTGTTATACCCTTGACGGTACTGATCCGCGCATGGTGGGAGGCAGCATCCGTCCGGATGCCCTCAAGGCAGATAGCTACATCAGCCTGGATATCAGCACATCTGCATGGTTGAGAGCCAGGATATACAGGGATGGAATCTGGAGTGCCCTCAGGGAAATGAAATTTCTTTCTGCCTCGGAGGACTTCTCATCCCTGGAGATCACGGAACTGCATTATAATCCGCTGGCATCTTATGTGGCAAATGATACTGTCCCGGGAAAAGAATTTGAGTTTATAGAGTTTAAGAATACAGGTGATAACTGGTTAAATTTATCCGGACTGGTACTGGATTCTGCTATCCATTATACCTTTCCCGATATGGAAATGCTTGGGCCCGGACAATTTTATGTGATTGCTTCCGGTTCTTCGACCTTCTATGCCCGGTATGGATTCGCTGCCTCGGGTATCTACTCGGGTAGTCTGGCCAATGGAGGGGAAACAATTGTACTACAAGATTTTCAGGGAAACACAATCCTTCATTTCCATTATGATGATGCAGATCCATGGCCATTGGGTGCAGATGGTGAGGGTTACTCACTGGTATCTGTTGAGTACGAGCCTTCCGGTAATCCCGGTGATCCTGATTACTGGAGAAACTCCTCTGCTCCTAATGGTTCGCCTTTCGCCAACGACCCCTACCCTGCCGGAATCCTGGCTGAAACAGGGTCACCTGAGGGGATCCGCATATATCCGAATCCTGCATCATCGACTATAAAAATCAGTCTTGACCAGGCTTCAGAAAAGCAGCTTTTAAAAATCAGTTTGTATAATCCCAGTGGAATACTCCTGTATCAATCAGAGATTGAGAATCATTCACAACTGCACCTTGAGGAACTGGGAATTAGCTCCGGAGTATATTTCATACGGGTATTGACTGGCGGATTTGCAGGAAGCTCCCGGTTCATTTATCTGGCCGTCGAATAAGCATGGCTACCTTTTTAACAGATAATTAACATCCGGCCCCCTTCAGGTTCAGATTCCCTACAGTTTTATTCAATAAATTTATTCATCCTGTTTTTATTTCCGGTGAGAACGTTTCCAGTCTCATGGTAACCGGTGTGATAAAAACAGGATTAAATAGCTGTAAATAATCTCAAACTCACTCAAAAACCAAACAATTATGAAAAAAGATGTAAGGACCGTTTGCATGCTTATGGGGGTACTGGTTCTGACCGGTATTTCTGATGTCTATTCACAGGACTGGCCACAGTGGAGGG
>CAZILN010000413.1:0-26151 GCA_964540005.1 uncultured Bacteroidaceae bacterium
AACAGGCTTACCAGTTCATCCTCGATCTTTTCGGTCCCGAATCCCCTGGTGATCATTTCATTATTACCGCAATCCGGACACTTATTGACCGGTTTTTCTGAGTACCCGCAATAATGGCATACCAGTCTCCCCTTACTGTGATGATAAGAAAGGCTTACATCGCAGGACCGGCAGGTAGGGATAAAAGCACATGATGTGCACTGTATCAGGGGGGCATAAGCCCGCCGGTTCTGGAAAAGTATCACCTGCCTCCCCTTCTGAAGATGGTCCTCCATCTTTTTCAGCAGTAAAGGAGAAAAATGTGACCGCATCTTTTTCTTGCGGTACATTTCCTTCAGGTCCACCAGCTCTATCGGGGCTGCGACATGATGTAAATACCTTTCCTCAAGTTCAACCAGCCCATACTTCTTGTTCCTCGCATTGAAGTATGTTTCCAGGGCAGGAGTGGCTGAGCCCAGTAAAACCCTGGCTTTGATCATTGAGGCGAGTACCATGGCCGCGTCCCGGGCATGGTACCTGGGTGAAGGTTCGGATTGCTTGAAGGAACTGTCATGTTCTTCATCAATAATGATCAACCCCAGTTTATTCACAGGCAGGAAAATAGCCGAACGCGCACCTATGATTACCCGGTATTTACTGTCCGGCAGCAGTAATTCACGATATAATGAGGAACGCTGGTTTTCTGAGTATTTTGAATGATAGACCCCTACCTGGTCGCCAAACACCTTCCGCAAGCGTTCCACGATCTGTTTGGTAAGAGCAATCTCAGGCAGGAGGTACAACACCCGGTTCCCCAGGCCTAACTGTTCAGCTATCAGGTGAATATATATCTCGGTCTTACCACTGGCAGCCACACCGTGTACCAGGACCGTTTCATGGGTTTTAAAAAACTCCCTTATTCCTGACAAGGCTTGCTGCTGGACGTCGGAAAGTACATTGGGATTGGAAATTTCAGGGATGACCGGCGAATTCCTCGGAACAACATCCTTGTATGACACCAGTATACCCTTGCTGATCAATCCTTGCAGGGAGTGGCGGGAAGTTCCCTCAATTGATAGAAGGATTGCTTGTTGTATACTATTATCTTTAGCTTTTCGGCCTTCAGAATGCTCAAAGAAGGTTTCCAGTAATTTTTTCTGTTTAGGTGCCCGTCCTGTTGCCGAATAGATCTCTTCCCGGTCTGTCCCTGAATACTTCTCTGAAAGCCTGAGAAAACTCTCCTCCTTAGGTTTGATAAGCCTGATAATTTCCTCGACAGAATCGCTTTCCGGACGCAGGACTGAAGGAAGGGCTGCCTTGTAAACATCCCCGAGCGGACAGAGGTAATATTCGGCTATCCATCTCCAGAATTTCAATTGCTCTTCCACTGTGACAGGCTGATCATCTACCAGTTCAATGATCTCTTTATATTTGAAATCTCCCGATGGTGAGTCATGCAAAGCACAGACCATCCCGGTATAGTATTTTTTTCTTCCGAATGCTACTATGACCCTCATACCAGGGGTGATCTTTGTGGTTATATCTGCAGTGACCCGGTATGAATAGGTATCCCCTGCCGGTACTGCCAGCACCACATCAGCATATTTATTCTCCGTTTTCAAATTGTTTGCCGGCCTGGTTTTCTCCAGGAGGCGGTTTTCGGTTCGAGACTCAGGCTTTACAAAAAAAGACCGTCATTGACAGCCTTTTTTCACTGATGAGTCAATCCCCCGTTTAAATGGATAATACTTCAGCAATATTCAGTCTATCAGGCGAAACCTGTTTGTGCAATTTAATGGCTTTATTGAAAGTGCAGTGTGCTATCTCCCCGTTATCCATTCCAATCATTACTGATTTCTGATCATCCAGCAGGGCTTCCACCGCGGCATGACCAAACAGGCTGGCGGTAACACGATCATAGGCCGAAGGAGAACCTCCCCTCTGGATGTGCCCGAGAATGGATACACGTACATCATAATCCGCAAAATCTTTCTGGACTGTTTTCGCAATCTTAAAGGCACCTCCCGACTCATCTCCTTCCGCAACAATGATGATATTGCTTGACTTCTTTCTTTTAAAGCCCTTCTCAAGAAAGTCTTTAAGGCCTGCCACCTGTCCTTTTACTTCGGGGATCAGGATGGCTTCTGCCCCGCATGCTATCCCTGTCCTGACAGCTATAAACCCTGCATCGCGGCCCATCACTTCAATGAAGAAAAGCCTGTTATGCGAGCTGGCAGTATCGCGGATCTTATCGACCGCTTCCATAACCGTGTTCAGTGCCGTATCATATCCTATTGTATAATCCGTTCCGTAAATATCATTATCTATGGTCCCGGGTATCCCCACAAAAGGGGTATCATATTCACTGGAAAACTGCCTGGCCCCTGCAAGTGTGCCATCACCTCCAATAGCAACAATTGCATCGATGCCGGCTTCCTTAATATGTTCGTACGCCATTTTCCTGCCTTCAACAGTCCTGAATTCCTTACTCCTGGCAGTTTTAAGAATGGTGCCGCCTTTCTGGATGATGTCACTGACGCTGTGTGCTTTCAGTTCCTTAAAATGACCATGGATCATTCCTTCATAACCATGGCGGATCCCTATCACCTTCAGTTTATGATATATCGCGGTACGGGTAACAGCCCTGATGACTGCATTCATTCCCGGCGCATCACCACCGGAGGTAAAGACTCCTATCTTTTTTATTTTAGTCATGTGATTGTTAAGTTATAAATGAACGTCCTGATATTTGCGATCTTAAAATTAGATAAAATAATTTATTCACTTGCTGTATGCGATTGCTGACTCCTGCGAAATATTAATATTGTTATCAAAGATATTGTGGCGTGAAGTATAAAATAAATGATCAGGATCCTTGCATTCATCTTGGCATGTGTTTAAAGCTAAGCAGGTGTTTATTGCAGTTTATGTTTTACTGCCTGTTCCACTTCTTTCAGCAGCCAGACCGGGGTGGATGTGGCGCCGCAGATCCCGATTGATGAGGCCCGGGCCAGATCAATGTTTTCCAGTTCATCAGTATCAGAAAGGAAATGGGCATTTGGATTGACAGAACGGCATGCCGCGAACAGGGTCCTGCCATTAGAGCTTTCGCGGCCGCTGACAAAAAGTATCAGTTCATTCTCCCCGGCAAATTTCATCAGATCAGGTTTGCGATGAGAAACGTGCCTGCAAATGGTATCGTTCATAATAAGATCCTCCTCAGGGTCATTTCCTGCCCTGCGGATTGCTTCTCTGATCTGGTCTGCCACCATGCTGAACTGATGAGGATCCATCGTGGTTTGTGAGAAAAGGAATATTTTCTTTGTAAAATCCAGTTCTTCCAGTTCGCCGGTTTCCTTGAATACTATAGCTCTGTTCATACTCTGTCCCACAAGGGCGCGGGCCTCAGGGTGGTCCTTTTTTCCGAAAATCAGCAGCCGGGCGTTCAGCTTATCTGCCTTATCTGCTGCCTCCCTTATCCTGTCCTGGAGCCTCAGTACGATGGGACAGCTTGCGTCTATCAGCTTGATTTGATTCTTCTCAGCTGTTTCATATGTTGCAGGCGGTTCTCCATGGGCCCTGATCAGGACCGTCACATCCTTCAACTGCTTGAATTCTTCATGGTCTATGTATACCAGTCCCTTATCCGACAGGCGTTTGACCTCAACCGGATTATGAACGATCTTCCCCAGGCAAAAAATCTTTTCCCCCCTGTCCAGGGCTTCCTCGGCCATATCCACGGCTTTCTTTACCCCAAAACAAAATCCGGATTCTTTATGTAAGGTAATCCTGGTACTCATTGATATATATATTCCAGAGTCAGAACAAACTTTTGCCTGAGTATCAAGCTCAGCCTCATTTTCAGATTAAGTCTTCTTTTTTAACAGCTCCCTGAACCATTCCATCTGTTGTGCAACAGTCATATTGCTGTTATCCAGAACGATGGCATCATCCGCTTTCTTCAGGGGAGATATCTTACGGGTGGAGTCCTGGTGATCACGGTCCATAATATTGTCCTTTACTTCTTCTATTGCATGGGCCATTCCCTTTTCACCGAGTTCCTTATGCCTGCGCTCCGCCCTGATGTTGACATCCGAGACGAGGAAAATCTTAATATCTGCATCAGGAAAGACAACTGTCCCAATATCCCTGCCATCCATTACCACACCGGAGTTGCTTGCATAGCTTCTCTGCAGCTCCACAAGCTTTTCCCTCACTTCCCGCAACTTACTTACCGGGCTGACAAAGCTTGAGACATCTATCATTCGTATCTTGTCCTCAATGTTAATATTATTCAGAATGGTTTCATGCCTCTTTCTCTCCTGGCTGTATTGAAAATCAATGTGTATCTCATCCAGGGCTTCTATCAGGCCCTCCCGGTTTATTATACCATCTGTAATCAATCCATTTTGAAGTGCAAACAGGGTGACGGCCCTGTACATCGCACCGCTGTCAATATAGGTAAGGTTCATTTCTGCTGCAATGGCTTTGGCAAAAGTGCTTTTACCACTTGAACTGTGTCCGTCAATCGCTATGACCATAATTGTTGCTGAGTATTAAAACTGTAAAATTAAGAATCATACCTGATTTGCCAAGCTTGAAAAAGGGCCGGGAAAGTAAGTCAGATCTTTTTCCTGAAAAGAGAATAAAAATCCGTGCTTAAGGAGAACTGGTTGGTAGCACCCGCAAGGTGATAGGAGGCCCTCCCAAAGTCAAGCCGCATAGCGGATATCTTTAGTCCGAATCCCCATGAGAACCCGACCATGGCCACCCGCGTATCAATTTTAAGTTCTTCCCTGCGAAGGTAATTGTACCCAAAGCGCAGGTGAAAGGCATCCAGGGGCATGAATTCGACTCCCAGTATGACATGCCGCATCATCTTATCGGCAAATTTTCCCAGCCGGTTCTCCTGGATTGGCTCGCCGGTGAAGGGATCAATAGTGTACACGTCACTTTCATAGCTCAGATCATAGCGTTGCAGGTTATGTGCCACCAGTAAAAAACGAAAGGGAGCATGTTCCAGCTTCTGCGAGACCCCGAATTCAATTTCAAAAGGCAGGGGTTCTTTCTGCTTGCTGTGATAGGCAGTTATCTGGGTCCCGATATTTTTCACCGAGAGGCCGGCAGAAAACAGGCTGTCGCCGGAAACATATACAAGGCCAATATCTGCAACAAGTCCCAGGGAAGTGTAAGTTTCCATTACCGAATATACCGGTTTCAGGTTGATGCCGAAGCGAAAGAGGCTGTCGATAGGCCTTGCCCAGATCAGGTTAACTGCAATTTCCGAGGCTGTGAATTCACCGTTTTTGTTCCCGTACCTGTCAGCTGCAATAAAATCGCCATAATTGATATAATGAATGCCTGCCGCCAGTGTCCCCACCTTATTCAGATGCTCAGCATAGGAAACATATCCGTAGTTTACATCAGTAAAATAATTAACATAATTCAGTACCAGGTGTTTGGCCATGCCCTGGTTCAGCAGGGCCGGATTGTGAAAAGGCAGGTTCAGGTCATCATCCCATATTGATACCGCCTTGCCACCCAGGGCCGCCACCCTGGCCGAATTTGTCAGCTTCAGAAAGGAATAGGTGCTGGTCCCCCCCAGTTGCGCAGATACAGTAAGCGGGATCACTAGCAGGAGGGTCAGCAGTATGTTGCGGATCATCATGGGATCATTGAGGTCTTACCAGTAGAAACGTGCAAGATATGAATTATATTTCCCATTGCCTTTTATTCTTTTTCAAAGTAAATCCCTGGCCGATCTGGGATAAAAATAGTCCGGTAAGAACGATGGCGATCCCGGTAATCATTTGAAGGCTGATTGCTTCACCAAGGATCAGGTATGCAAAGAATGCAGTCAGAACAGGAATGATATTGGTAAAGGCATCTGTTTTTGCCGCTCCGAGTATCTTAATTGAATAGTTAAACAGGATAAAGGCAAGGGAAGATCCGAAAACAGCCAGGTAAAATATTGAAGAGAATGCACGGATGCTGTGATCAGCCGTACTGATTTCGTTGAACTCAAAAATCAGTACCAGGGGTAAAAACAGGAAGGTGCCTACAATATTCTGATAACTGGTGATGGTATAAGCATTGTAGTGATGGATCATTCTTCGCACCAGCAGGGTGTATGCTACTGCAAACAGGACAGCCAGGAATATCAGTAATATTCCCAGGGGTGAGGCCTGGAAAGCAAATCCCTTATTCAGGATGACAACCAGTACTCCCAAAAAGGAAATGATGAAACCGATAATATTCAATGTGGTCAGGCGTTCCCTGAAAAACATAAATGCTCCTATGGGAACAAATAAGGGTATAGTCGCGATAATGACTCCGGTAAGCGAAGCCGAGATCAGGGTCAGGCCTATACTCTCTGCCAGGAAATATAAAAAAGGATTGACCAGGGCAATTACAATGAACCATTTCAGGTCTTTCTTCCGGATCTTCTGAAGATGCCCGCTGAAAAATGCTATTACCAGCAGGATGACAGAAGAAATAAACAGTCTGAGGAAAACAATAGTAAAAGGGGGATATGTTTTATTGGCTATTTTAAAGAATATAAAGGTCAGGCTCCAGAAAACCATTGCAGAGACAACGCTGAGATATACTTTGAAAGGAGTTTTTTCCATACAAGGGAGCAGTTTTAACCCTCAATATTACTCAAAATCTGCAATTGGACATATAAAAATGTTATTAGTGATTAAACTATTAACGGTATATGATATCTAATGAAATGTAAGCGCCAGTTGGCCGAACAATTTTTTCATTCAATTAATTATTATTTACCGTGAGAACAATAAAATTAATATACCATATTTCAGCAGTCGCCGCTTTAGGTTTCCTGATGTTTAGCTTCGAGAACCTCTATATGTATCCGGCCGGTTATTCTGATGTGGCAGTAGAAGAAGTGTTGCAGAGCAAAACCATAATCCAGGAAACAGTTACAGTGGAACAATCAGAAACTGAATACCGTGCCAGCACCCTTCCTGTGTATCACGCAGCAGGAGAAAAGGATCCCAATGGCCGCATCAGGCTCGAAAAAGCAGTCCATACTATATCCGGACCCTGCCTGCAAAAGTACCAGGAAAGAATACCGGTCAATGAAGATTCCAATGCCAGGGATCACATGACTGAAGATGCCGGTATCTTCACACAACCATAACATACGGCTGCCGGATCAGGCTTTTCTTAAACCTTTGATAAAAGCCGCGGCATCAGTGATATGCCTGACAAAGGCCGTCCCTATGATGGCCCCGGAAGCATAAGAGCAAGCCTCGGTGTATGCCTGTTGGTCTGATATGCCAAATCCTATCAGTTGTGGCAGCCTGAGATCCATTTCACTGATCCTTTTAAAATATTCCAGCTGTTCCTCATCAAATCCTTCCCGTTCTCCCGTAGTAGATGAAACTGATACCATGTATATGAATCCTTTTCCTGTACGGTCAATCAGCCTGATCCTTTCCCGGGAAGTCCGGGGGCTTATTAAAAAAATATTATACAGTCCGTTCTCTTCGAAATATGTACGGTAGGACCTGACGTATTCCTCTACCGGCAGGTCGGGCAGGATGACCCCGTCGATACCCGTCTGGCGCGATTTCCTGCAGAAATCTTCCACCCCGTATCTGATGACAGGATTGAGATATCCCATGAGTATCAGGGGAATGTCAATTTCCTGCCTGATACCGGCCAGCTGGTCAAAGAGTTTGTTCAGCGACATGCCGTTTTTTATGGCCTGTTGATTGGCCTGTTCGAGTATGGGTCCGTCTGCCACTGGATCTGAAAATGGCATCCCGATCTCTACCAGATCGACCCCGCTGCCGACCAGGGTCTTCAATACCGGAACAGTATCCTCAAGCTCAGGGTATCCCGCCGGGAAATATACCGAGAGGATACATGACGGCTTCTCTGAAAATAAGGCATCTATCCTATTCATCTGTCAGGACTTTAATATAGGTTTCCATGTCTTTATCCCCCCTTCCTGAAAGATTAATAATAACTATTTCATCCTCCCGGAATCTGTTTTTCTCCAATGCCGCCAGTGCATGGGCTGTTTCCAGGGCCGGTATGATCCCTTCCAGCCGTGCCAGCTGAAAGGCTGCAGCCAGGGCTTCTTTATCGGTAGCCGTCTGGTACTCAACCCGGCCTGTGCGGTGGAGGAAGGAATGCACCGGGCCAATGCCTGGATAATCCAGTCCGGCCGAAACCGAATAAGGCTCAATCACCTGTCCGTTGGCGTCCTGCATCAACAAAGAATAGCTTCCATGCAATACGCCCGGCTCCCCCCTCTGAATGGTTGCTGCAGTCTCATCCGTGTCCACTCCCATGCCGGCTGCCTCAACACCAATCAGCCTGACCCCTGCCTTTTCAAGGAAATGATACCAGGCTCCTATGGCATTGCTGCCGCCGCCCACACATGCAATAATGCAGTCGGGATCTTCACGGCCTTCGCTGTTTAGCAGCTGCAAGCTGATCTCCTCGCTGATGACAGACTGCAAACGTGTCACCAGATCCGGGTAGGGATGGGGCCCTACCACCGACCCTATGATATAATGGGTATCACCCGGGTGCCTGATCCAGTCCCGCAAGGCCTCATTGGTAGCATCTTTCAGGGTTTTATTGCCGCTCTGTACAGGTATTACCTCTGCACCCAACATCTTCATCTTCAGTACATTGGGCTGTTGACGCTTTACATCGGTTTCTCCCATATACACTATGCATTCCAGTCCCATCAAAGCACATACGGTAGCCGTGGCCACACCATGCTGTCCGGCCCCGGTCTCGGCTATGATACGGTGTTTCCCCAGGCGCCGGGCCATTAGCGCCTGTCCGACAGTATTATTAATCTTATGTGCCCCGGTATGGTTCAGATCTTCACGTTTCAGATAGATCCTGGTCCTGTATTTCTCTGATAAGTTTCCCGCTAAATACAGTGGGGTAGGCCTGCCAACATAATCCGCCAGGAGCTTCCTGAATTCCTTCTGAAAGCCGGGATCACCAAGTATCTGCAGGTAATTATCCTGTAGCTCAAGGATGTTGGGATACAGCATTTCCGGAACAAAAGCGCCTCCGAAATCGCCGTAATACCCGTTTTTATCAAGCATACTTTCCATAATGCTATCTTAGTTCTTTAATAAATTTTCCCAGTACAGCGCAGTCTTTTTTTCCCGGTGCTGTTTCAAACCTGCTGTTGACATCCACAGCATCAAGCTGAGGGTGGTCCAGCTTCTTAAGTGCTGCCATATCCTGCGGTCCTATCCCGCCACTCAGAAAAAAGGGCAGGCTGCTTTCAAAGTCCTTCAGCAGGGACCAGTCAAACTGTTTACCGCTCCCGCCCCAACCGGCTCCCCGGGTGTCAAAGAGATAATAATCACAGGTATTCTCATAGTTGCTCACCGGGTCCAGGTCCTCTTTCCCCTTCATCCTGAAGGCCTTGATCACTAACAGTCCAGATAAGCTCAGTTGCCGGCATACATCTGGGGTCTCATTGCCATGGAGCTGGACGTGAGTGAACCCGCCGTTTCCTGCCAGCCTTATAATCTCATTTACCTGTTCATTGACAAATACCGCAACTTTAATAACACCGGGGGGCACATTTTCAAACATTTTTCCCGGATTTTCCCCGACATAACGCTTCGATCCGGGATAAAAGATAAATCCCATGAAATCGGGCCCCAGCATGCCCACATCACGGATATTCTCCGGATCCCTCATCCCGCACACTTTTATTTTTAGTTTTTTTCGCATAGGACAAACAATACTAACGTTTATTTCCCGGATGCGGATGCCAATCCTGCCACCAACTCCCGGCACCTTTCCTGGGGAAGAGATGAGCTCATAAAATACCCGCCTATCAGAAATCCCCGGTATCCATATGTATACAGATCTTTTATACTTCCCGTATCACTGATCCCGCTCTCAGATACCCTGACAAAGTCCGGGGGTATCATGCCTGAGAGTGATTTTGAAATATTAATATCTACTGTAAAATCCCTGAGATCACGGTTATTCACACCTACCATATCAACATCACTGCAGATATGGTCCAGCTCCTGCCGGCTATGGATCTCAAGAAGCACTTCCATTCCCAGTTCTTTCGCCCGGCCCGCCAGGTCACGAACCATATCCCTGTCCAGCAGGGCAGCGATCAGCAGTATGATATCGGCACCTGCTGCCTTTGATTCATACAGCTGGTACTGATCAATAATAAAATCCTTCCTCAGGATTGGTGCCTCATTTAGTTTCCTGGCGGTTTTCAGGTCATCCAGGCTCCCTCCGAAGTATTTACCGTCTGTCAGCACTGAAAGTCCGCAAGCCCCGGCTTCAAGGTATCCTCGAGTCACCTCGGCGGGGTCTGCATCCGGATTGATATTTCCCCTGGAAGGAGATCTCCTCTTGAATTCTGCGATGATCCCCGGAGCATCCTTTTGCTCCAGAACCTTCTTCAGGGAACGGGTCCCGGCAGCGAACAATTCCCCTTCCTTAAACAGTTCTGCAGGCTGGGAGGCCTTTTTTATCCGGACTTCCTCAAGTTTTGAAAGTCTTATTTTTTCCAGGATATTCATCTTCAGATCAGTCCCTATTTCTTATTAAGTTCCATCAATGTTTTAAATACTTCCATGGCCCGTCCGCTTTCCAGCGATTCCATGGCCATTCCCACGCAATCAACCAGTGATGAACCGGGATAAAACACTTTGAGCCCCATGGCAGCATTGGCCGCAACTACCTGGGTCTGAGCAGCAGTTCCCTCGTTTTTCAGTACAGCAAGAAAGATCTCTGCTGCCGATGATACCGAATCGCCTCCACTGAGGTCACCCGGTGAATAGGTATCCAGGCCCAGGTCGCCAGGTGCAATGATCTGTTCCAGGTCGCGGGAAATGATCTTGCATTTCCCGGTAAGGGACAGCTCATCGTATCCATCCAGGCTGTGAATGATCATGTAGCTTTTATCAGTCTCCTGGTAGAGGTAGTTATACAGCCTGGCCAGTTCCAGGCTGTAGACCCCTATCAGCTGCATGGACGGAAAACTGGGGTTCACCATGGGTCCCAGCATATTAAAAAAAGTCTTCATCCCCAGGTCCTTGCGCACCGGGGCTACATTCTTCATTGCCGGGTTGAACAGGGGTGCGTGCAGGAAACAAAGGCCGGCTTTTTCAATTTCATTACGGAGTTTTGGTATGTCATTGGAAAAGCTGTAACCCAGGTATTCCATCAGGTTGGAGGACCCGCAGGCAGATGACACCCCGTAATTGCCATGCTTGGAAACCTTAACCCCTGCTCCGGCCACCACAAATGATGTCAGGGTTGAAATATTGAATGTATCCTTACCGTCACCGCCGGTCCCGCAAAGATCAATAGTATCCAGGTCACTGAAATCCACCGGGATACAAAGATCAAGCAGGGCATCGCGAAATCCCGACAGTTCTTCGGTGGTAATGCTGCGCATCAGGTAAACCGAGATAAAGGAAGCTATCTGGGAATGATTGTAGTGCCCCTGAGCTATATTGGTAAGCACCTCCTTTGCCTGGTCCCTACCCAGGGTCTTGTGTTCGAACAGGAAATTGAGTATTTGCTTCATCAGAAAATATTTTTCATTGTATCTATTCTTTAAGCCAGTTGGCAATGATCTGTTCCCCTACACTTGTTAATACCGATTCGTGGTGATACTGGACCCCCCGGATGTCATATTCTTTATGGGATATCCCCATGATTTCCCCGTCTTCTGCCACTGCCGTAATACTGAAACAGTCCGGGAGCCCATCCGCTGAAACAATCCAGGAATGATACCGCCCCCCATCGAAAACTTCAGGAATGCCTTTGTATAGATAATCCTGCTTATCGAGGACCTGAACCATAGTAGACACGCCATGGAACACCTTGTTTATATTGATCAACTGTCCCCCGAAGACCTCAGCTATGGCCTGGTGCCCCAGGCAGACACCCAGTATTCTCTTTGTCGGCGAAAACCACCGGATGATCTGTTTCAGCTGCCCTGCTTCATCGGGTATGCCCGGTCCGGGAGAAAGGACAATGGCCTCATAGCCTTCAAGCTCTTCCCTGCTCACCCTATCGTTCCGGAAAACATCAACCTTATCTCCGCTCAGCTGATCCAGGGCATGGACCAGGTTATAGGTAAAGGAATCATAATTATCAATGACAGCTATCTTTTTCATTTCCGTTTCAATGCTTTAGGGTTTTTGCCTTCAATTTGTTACAATTCATTAGCCATTATTATGGCCCTCTTCAGAGCCATCAGCTTGCTGTGCACTTCATTCAGTTCATTTTCCTCCTGTGATTCTGATACTATTCCGGCCCCGGCCTGGTAGAAAAGACGGTTATTCTTGCTCAAAAAGGAACGTATCATGATGGCATGGTTCACATCACCCTTAAAGCCTATATATCCTATACCCCCTCCATAATATCCCCTGCTCCGGTTTTCATAACGGTCAATCAGTTCCATAGCCTTGTATTTCGGAGCCCCGGAGAGGGTGCCGGCAGGAAAGGTATCGGCCAGGACCTGCACCGCGTTATAGTTATCGGGCAACTGCCCTGAAACCTTTGAGACCATATGTATGACATGTGAATAAAACTGTACCTCCCTGAAGGTTTCCACCTTCACATCGGATGCATTCCTGCTCAGATCGTTGCGGGCCAGGTCCACCAGCATCACATGCTCCGCATTTTCTTTCTTGTCCCATGTCAGCTGCAGGGCGATCTCTTTATCCTTCTCGTCATCTCCGGTTCGCTTAAAGGTACCTGCAATAGGATGAATGTAGGCTGTCCTGTTACTGATCCGGATCAAAGCTTCGGGAGAAGATCCAAAAATCTTGTAACTACCGTAGTCAAAGTAAAAAAGATAGGGGGAGGGATTGATGGAACGAAGGCAGCGGTACACAGCAAAATCATCTCCTTTAAAAGACTGGCTGAATTGCCTTGACAGTACAATCTGGAAAACATCCCCCCTGAAGCAGTGTTCCTTGCCGTGTGTGACCATCTTCATATAATCCTCATCCGTCATACTGGAGCTTTCTGTTCCTTCCGACCGGAATGGATAGGCTGCAAAATTCCTGTTAAAAAGCAAGGATTCAATGTACTCCAGGTTCCCCTCGGAACCATTCAGTTGGTTTTCAATAATGAACAGGGTGTTCTGAAAGTGGTTGATGGCTATGATGTAATGGTACAGGGAATATACCATATCCGGGATCCGGTAACTTTCCGGCCTCTCCGCAGACAGTTTTATATCTTCGAAATACTGCACCGAATCATATGTCGAGTACCCGAAAAAGCCATTGGTTTTAATGACAGAATCATCCTGCTCGATTTCGAAACTGCTGATGAAGCTGTTGAGTTCTTCAGGAATACTCTTGTTTCCTGAAACAGCCATTTGCTCTGTTTCCCCTCCGACTGTCCTTATGGAGATCTTACCCTCATCGACCATAAAGGATGACAGCGGTTCGAGGCATATATATGAATAACTGTCCTCCACCACATGATAATCCGAACTTTCCAGCAAAATGGAATTCGGGAACACATCCCTGATCTTCAAATAGATACTGACCGGTGTAATGGTGTCGGCCAGGATTTGCCTGGCTACCACCCTGATCCTTGTTCTTTTCATTCCTGGGTATTTTAAAGGTTTACTGCCATAATAAACTAAAAAAGGCTTACCGCGATTGGTAAGCCTATTTTATTTTTTAAATATATAAGGACTGGTTACAATTCGCGGAGATTCCACTGTACCCTGTGCCACCACCAGCTTATATACCTGTTATTATTCATCATTTCTTTGTATGAAGCAAAGGAAAGTATTTTATTTCAATAATCAAAATCAATATTCCCGGTTGCAATTAAGCAGCCCTCAGCCGCTTGTGATCAGTCTTGTTGATCTTTTCTTTCGCGTACTTCATGGTAATATTCACTTCCTTTTCTTCCTGGGAAGGTGTATCGAACATTGAGTCAAGCATAATGGCCTCACATATGGACCGCAATCCACGGGCGCCAAGTTTAAATTCTACTGATTTATCAACTATGTAATCAAAGACCTCTTCATCGAAACTTAGTTTTATACCATCCATTTCGTAAAGCCTCTCGTACTGTTTGATAATAGCATTTTTCGGTTCAGTCAGTATACTGCGCAGAGCTTCCCTGTCAAGGGGACTCAGGTAGGTCAGGACAGGCAGCCGGCCAATTATTTCAGGGATCAGTCCGTATGATTTCAGGTCCTGCGGGGCGATATACTGCAGGAGGTTTTCGCGGTCAATACGGTCCTTTTCCTTGCTGGCCGAATATCCCACTACCTTGGTGTTAAGACGCTGCCCGATCTTCCTTTCAATGCCATCGAAGGCTCCCCCGCATATAAAAAGGATGTTTTTGGTATTTACCGGTATCATCTTCTGATCAGGATGCTTCCTTCCTCCCTGGGGAGGTACGTTGACAATAGATCCTTCCAGCAGTTTGAGCAGGCCCTGTTGTACACCTTCCCCCGATACGTCCCTTGTAATAGAAGGGTTGTCGCTCTTGCGTGCGATTTTATCAAGCTCGTCAATAAAGACAATCCCCTTTTCGGCGGCTTCCAGGTTGTATTCCGCTACCTGTAACAGCCTGGTAAGGATGCTTTCGATATCCTCCCCTACATATCCGGCTTCGGTCAGAATGGTGGCATCCACAATGGTAAAGGGAACATGGAGCATTTTGGCGATTGTACGTGCCAGCAATGTTTTCCCTGTTCCTGTCTCCCCTACCAGGACTATATTTGATTTTTCTATCTCGACATCATCCTTATCATGGTGTTGCACATGCATCAGTCTTTTGTAATGGTTATAGACCGCTACGGCAATGATCCTCTTGGCATTGTCCTGCCCGATCACATACATGTCCAGGAACTTCTTTATTTCAGTGGGTTTGGAGAGCTTGATCTGGTTGACATCAAACTCGCTCTTCTTCTTGATCTCTTCCTGCAGGATGCTGTGTGCCTGTTCGATACAGGAGTCACAAATATGCCCGGAAATGCCGGCAATCAGGAGATTGGTATCCCTTTTCTCCCTTCCACAAAAAGAACAACGATCCATGACTGTTTATTTTGATGATTTACCTTTCGTGAGAACCTCATCGATCATCCCGTATTCCATGGCTTCGACGGAAGTCATCCAGTGGTCGCGATCCGAGTCTTTTTCAATCTTTTTAATATCATTCCCTGAATGATCAGCGAGTATCTGGTACAGTTCCGTCTTCATTTTAACAATTTCACGGGTAGTGATCTCGATATCAGATACGGGTCCCTGGGCTCCGCCCATTGGCTGGTGTATCATGATCCGTGAGTGCTTCAGCCCGGACCTCTTCCCTTTTTTTCCTGCCGTCAGCAGGATAGCCCCCATAGAGGCTGCCATACCGGTGCAGATGGTTGCCACATCGGATTCTATGTACTGCATGGTATCATAGATACCCAGTCCGGCATGCACTGACCCTCCCGGTGTATTGAAATAGATCTGGATGTCCTTGTTGGGGTCGGATGAATCCAGGAACAGCAACTGTGCCTGGATGATATTGGCCACGTAATCATCTATGGGCAATCCCAGGAAAATGATCCTGTCCATCATCAGCCGGGAGAACACATCCATGGAAGCCACATTCAACTGCCGCTCCTCGATAATGGTGGGTGATATATAGTTTCCCCATATGGAAGAATACCTGTGCAGGGTCATACTGCTGATTCCCATATGCCTGGTCGCGTATTTGTTAAAATCGTTCGGGTCCATGCTTATATTATTAGAATGTAAAATTAATTATTTTTCTCATACAATTTGTTAAACTTTTCCACTGTGATCTTCTTGTTGTCCAGTGAGATTAATTCTTTCAATGTATTAACCACCTTATCCTCCTTCAGCCTGTCCACTATTTTATTCTTTTCTTCTTCGCGCTTAAGCAACTCGCCAGCATAGTTATCCAGCTGTTCATCAGGAATATCTGAAAGACCGTACTGCATAAACTGCATTCTGGTGAAATTCCTGGCACCGCCCATTATTTCCTTATCCGTCACAATCAGTTCATGATTCTTAAAGACCTGGTCCCTGATCAATTGCCATTTAAGATCCTTTTCAAAGGCCGGAAATTCCTTCTCTAACTGCTCTTCCGTTACCTTTTCTTTATTAGTTATGATAAGCCATTTTTTAAGGAATTCAGCAGGAAGTTCAAGCGATAGTTTCTTCAGGAAATAATCCCTGATATCAAGGCTGAGCCGGTATTCGCTTTCCTGCCTGAGGTTTGCCTCTATATCCTTGACAATCTGTTCTTTAAATTCTTCTTCTGAATTGACTATCCCTTCTCCGAACACCCTGTCAAACAGCTCCTGGTCGATCCGGGCTTCAGTGAATTTAGAGATCTCCTTTATATCAAACCTGAACAGGGGGGCGATCTCAGCTACCGTAGATTTATCTATCCTCAGAACAGATGCCAGTTCCGTATCATCAGGAAGGGCCTTTTTAACATCAAATACCACTGATTCCCCGATCTTGCGACCTGTAAGGCTTGTTTTTAATGAATCGTCCTTTATGACTTCCATGGTAAAGGAGCTGTTTTCGGCTACAATGCCATTCTCAATCACTTCACCACCTGATTCTACCTGGATGAAATCTCCCTTCAATATCTCATCTCCAGTTATAAATTCGACCGGCTCCATGCTTCCGAATTTCCTGGCATAGTTAGTCCGGGTATCCTCAATCATCTTGTTTTCCACCTGTATATTATAAAAAGGGACCTTATCCTTTTTGGTAGGAGAGATCTCTATTCCGGGCGCCAGTCCCAGATCAAAGCTGAATTCAAATTCCGTATCATTCTCCCAGTCGATCTTCTCCTCAGAGTCTTCCTTCGGCAATGGTTCCCCCAGTATATGCAGCTTATTATCAAGCAGGTATTTAGAAATTGATTCTGAAAGGATTTTATTGATCTCTTCAAGCATGGCAGATCTGCCATACATTCTCCTTATCAGGCCCGCCGGCACCTTCCCGGGCCTGAAACCGTCCATCCTGGCCTTCTTCCGGTAATCCTCCAGCACCTCTGCCACCCTCGGTTCATAATCGCTTTTTTCAATTTTTACTGTCAGAACTGCATTCAGATCATCTGTATTTTCCTGTCTGATATCCATTATAGGTATTATTTTGTGAAATGAACGTGTGAAAAAACCCCTCCAGAGTACCCTGAAGGGGAGCTTTTCTTAATTATTGTGCGGATGAAGGGACTCGAACCCCCACGCCGTTAGGCACCAGGTCCTAAACCTGGCGCGTCTACCAATTCCGCCACATCCGCAAAATGCGCCGCAAATTTATTCTTTTTTACACTAACTGGCAAACTATTTCCGCAATTCAAATTTTTGTCCCAGGTATACCCTCCTTACCTGTTCATCCTGGGCCAGTTCGTTGGAAGTCCCCTGCTTCATGATGGTCCCTTCAAAAAGCAGGTAGGCCCTGTCAGTAATGGAGAGTGTTTCGTGGACATTATGGTCCGTAATGAGGATTCCGATATTCTTTTCTTTCAGGCTGGAAACAATTTCCTGGATATCTTCAACAGCTATGGGGTCCACACCTGCGAAGGGTTCATCAAGAAGGATGAATCTGGGGCTGAGGGCAAGGGCCCTGGCTATCTCCGTCCGGCGCCTTTCACCGCCCGAGAGCTGAATTCCATAGCTTTTACGGATCTTATCAAGTCCGAATTCCCTTAAAAGTGATTCCGTCCGTTCCCGCTGCTCCTCTCTCGACAGGGATGACATCTCAAGGACAGCCTGCAGGTTCGCCTCGACCGTAAGTTTCCTGAAAACGGAAGCCTCCTGCGACAGGTAGCCGATTCCCAGCCTGGCCCGTTTATAGACCGGCTCTTTGGTGATCTCCCTGTCATCAATGAATATGCTTCCCCCATTTGGTACAATCAGTCCCACGATCATATAAAAGGTTGTGGTTTTCCCTGCCCCGTTTGGTCCTAACAAGCCTACTATTTCTCCCTGTTCCACTGATATGGACACCTTTTTGACTACGGTCCTGGACTTATACCTTTTAACCAGGTGTTTTGTATGAAGTTGCATATCTAATATAGTACTAATCCGTATCTTCTTTAAGCTCTTTCTCCTGTCTCTTGAGAATGCGCCTTGAAATGCCAATCCCCACTTCATATAAAATAATAAGCGGCAAAGACACCAGAACCTGACTGAAAATATCGGGAGGAGTAATAATAGCTGATAATGCCAGGATCAGGATGAGGCTGTGCCTGCGGTATTTCTTCAGGAATGTCGGTGTGACCAGCCCAACTTTGGAAAGGAAATATACCAGTATGGGCAATTCAAAAATTATGCCGGCAGCCAGCACTACCGATGCTATGGTTGACACATATGATATCAGGTTGATCTGGTTGGTGACCTGGTCGCTGACACTGTATGAACCAAGGAAATGAACGGACAGGGGAACTATGATAAAATAGCCGAATACCACCCCCAGTAAAAACAACATGGATGAGTAAAAAACCGCCCCTCCGGCATGCTTCTTTTCTTTTGAGTAAAGCGCCGGGACTATAAACCTCCAGAATTCAAAAAAGACATAGGGGAATGCGACGACAAACCCGGCTATCAGGGAGACCATGATGTGCATGGAAAACTGTCCTGCCATCTTTATGCTGATCACCTCAAATGGCTGGGAATTAATGCATAATGTCATTACATTCACTATCCTTCCGAACTCGCAAAGCAGCCTGTTTGTAATGAACTCCGGTGTTTTAGGAGCAAGAATGATGTTATTAAAGACAATATCCTTGAAGACAAATGCCACGATTGCCACTACCAGAATCCCTATGAACGCCCGGATGAGATGCCACCTCAGTTCTTCAAGATGTTCAAGAAAAGACATCTCATCATTTTTCTTCTTACTCATGTCCTGTTATTATTGACTCTTCTCGCAGCAGAGCTGCGAGGAATCATCGATTAATTGTCTGTTTTTATTTATGCTCACTAACCCCGAAGCAGAACTTCGGGGATTATGTTCGCGTAATTCAGCAATTTTTCTTAAATTTAATCTACAAATGTATTGATTCTTTTAAGATTTAATAATTAATAGAAAAACGTTCAGTACAGTAAAAAGTTATTTTAAAGTTAATTTCTTCCTCAGGGGTCAGGCTTTCAAGAATATTTCGTAAATTGATAGAAGGAAAAATCCTTATTAATGAAGGCAGGAGCAGATATATCATTAATAGATTGCCTTAAAAAATATTTTGGGTTTGACAGCTTCAAGGGAAACCAGGAAGTTATAATCCGGAGTATCCTGGCTGGCAATGATTCTTTTGTGCTGATGCCCACCGGAGGAGGGAAATCACTGTGTTATCAATTGCCATCCCTGTTGATGGATGGAACAGCAGTAGTTATTTCCCCTCTGATTGCCCTGATGAAGAACCAGGTCGATTCCATGCGTTCCTTCAGTACTGTGGACGGTATTGCTCATTTTCTTAATTCCTCCCTGACAAAATCCCAGATTGAACATGTTAAACAGGATCTGACCGACGGCAAGACAAAACTTTTATATGTAGCGCCTGAATCACTGACTAAGCAGGACAATATCGATTTTCTGAAAAAGATAAACATCTCATTCTATGCCGTGGATGAGGCGCACTGTATATCGGAATGGGGTCATGATTTCAGGCCTGAATACCGGCGGATCAGGCCCATCATTCTTGAAATCGGCAATGCCCCCATTATTGCCCTTACTGCCACTGCCACGCCCAAGGTTCAGCATGACATCCAGAAAAACCTTGATATGCTGGAAGCAAATGTCTTCAAATCATCCTTCCGCAGGCACAATCTCTATTATGAAGTCAGGACCAAGCTGAATGCCACCAAGGAAATTATCAAGTACATAGCCAATAATTCAGGAAAATCAGGGATCATCTACTGCCTCAGCAGGAAGAAAGTTGAAGAACTGGCCGAGACCCTTAAGGTAAACGGAATTAAGGCACTTCCCTACCATGCCGGTATGGATGCCGCCACCCGGTCGCTGAACCAGGACAATTTCCTGATGGAAGAAGTAGATGTCATCGTAGCCACCATAGCCTTTGGTATGGGCATTGATAAGCCTGATGTCCGGTTTGTCATTCATTATGACATCCCCAAAAGCCTTGAAGGGTATTACCAGGAAACCGGGCGGGCCGGCAGGGACGGTGGTGAAGGGAAATGTATCTCATTTTACTCTTATAACGATATCCAGAAACTTGAAAAATTTATGCAGGGAAAGCCCCTGGCTGAACAGGAAATCGGTAAACAGTTGCTGCTGGAAACTGTTGCATATTCAGAATCATCTGTTTGCAGGCCAAAACTCCTGCTGAATTATTTCGGCGAAACCATGGAAGGGCAGTGCGACAATTGCGACAATTGCCTTAATCCCAAGAAACAGATTGAAGGAAAAGAATTTATGGTTAAGGCCCTGGAAGCCGTTCTGGCAGTAAAAGAGAAATTTAAGGCTGAGCATGTATCAAATATTTTATCGGGTGATATAAATTCTGCAATTAAATCGTATAAACATCATAAATTATCTATATTTGGAACGGGTGGTGAACAGAAACCAAAATTCTGGAATGCCGTTCTGAGACAGGCACTTATAGCAGGTTTCACAACTAAAGATATTGAGAATTATGGCTTGCTGAAACTAACTCAAAAAGGAAAAGACTATCTAAAGAAACCCGTTTCTTTTATGATTACCGAGGACCACGAATACGAAGTATCTGATGACCAGGGGGCAATTCCTCCCGGTAGCAGGACTAGTACAGTAGATGAAGAATTATTCAGGATACTTGCTGACTTAAGGAAGAAGATATCTAAAAAACTTAATCTGCCACCCTTTGTCATATTCCAGGATCCTTCCCTTGAGGATATGGCTATCCAGTATCCTATAACCATGGAGGAATTGCAAAACATCCAGGGAGTTGGTGCCGGGAAGGCCCAGCGTTATGGTAAAGAATTTATTGAACTTATTAAAATATATGTGGATGAGAAGGAGATCATCAGGCCCCAGGATATGGTGGTAAAATCTGTTGTGAACAAATCAGGACTAAAGGTCTTTATTATTCAAAGCATTGACCGTAAGATGTCGCTTGAAGATATATCCGACGCCAAGAACATTGAGATGAATGACCTTTTGAAAGAGATTGAAGCTATTGTCAACTCGGGAACCAAACTGAATATCAACTATTATATAGATGAAGTACTGGATACGGAACACCAGGAGGAAATTTATGAGTACTTCAGGGAAGCCGAAACAGAATCCATTGAAGAGGCGATCAATGAACTGGGTGAGGAAGAATATTCAGAAGAAGACATACGCCTGATGAGGATCAGGTTTGTTTCGGAGATGGGTCATTAACATCCTTCATACCAGGTGTGCTGCCGCCACACCCTATATACAGTATCAGATTGGATTACATCTTACAAACAAAGGATCTCACTAAAAACTATGGTCACATTGTGGCCGTAAAGAACCTGTCGCTTACCATAAAACAGGGAAATGTCTTTGGTATACTCGGACCCAACGGAAGCGGAAAAACCACCACTCTTTCTATCATAACGGGCGTGATACAGCAGGGGAACGGGGAATACTCATGGTTCGGACAGAAGCCTGCTTCCCGCCTGAGAAAAAGGATAGGGTCCCTTATAGAAGTCCCGCATTTCTATCCCTACCTGAGCCTTCAAAGGAACCTGCAGATTGTCGCATCAATCAAGGAGGTGCCGGAGGGTGATATAGATCGTGTCCTGCAGTTAACCGGATTATTTGAACGCCGGACCTCTGCATTCAGTACCCTGTCGCTGGGTATGAAACAGAGGCTGGCCCTTGCCGCTGTCCTGCTGGGAGACCCTGAAGTACTGGTACTGGATGAGCCGGCCAACGGGCTTGACCCTGAAGGGATCGCCGAAGTACGGGCCATCATCCAGCGCGAGGCAGAGAAAAACAAGACTATAATCATGGCCAGCCATATCCTGGATGAAGTTGAAAAAGTATGCAGCCATGTGGCCGTTCTTAAAAAGGGCGAGAGCATTGCCCAGGGACGCGTTCACGAACTGCTTGCCGAAGATGAACCGGTGATCATATCGGCCGATAACCTGTCTGTCCTTGAAGAAGAAATTATACGGTCAGGTATGACTTTATCTGTCAATAAGGACAACAATGACCTGATCGTCATCCTGAAAAAAGATTATCAGTCCGGGGACCTGAATAAATTTGCCTTCAGCAAAGGGTTTGTTCTGAGCAAACTGGTCACCAGGAAAAAAAGCCTGGAGTCACAATTTCTGGAACTGGTAAAATAAATCAATCATGAGGCAGCTCATCAGGCAGGAATTTATCAAAACATGGTATTACACCGGATTCAGGGTGATCATTATAATTCATTTCGTCCTGCTTTTTGCTGTGATCCTTATCCCTTCCAGCCTGAATATAACGGTGCCCGGATTCAGTACGGATTATCTCTTCCGGTTCCCGAATGTATGGCAATACGTACCCTGGATTGCCAGCTGGTTCAATATCCTGCTGTCACTGCTGGTAATCATCCTGATATGCAATGAATACAATTTCATTACCTTCCGGCAATCTGTTATTAACGGCCTGAGTAAGAACGAGTTGTTTGCGGCCAAGGGAATTGTCATTCTCTGCCTGGCCCTATACAGTACTGCCCTGGTATTTGTGTTCAGCCTTACCTTCGGTTTTATTTTCACCACTGACCTCTCCCTTGCACTGATTCTTGAGAATATCCGCGTTGCCTTCGTTTACCTGGTTCAGGTCATCGCCTATATGGCCTTTGCCATGTTTTTTGCAGTACTTTTCCGCAACACGGCACTGTCAATTGTACTGTTTTTTGTATACCGCCTTATATTCGAACCGGTACTCAGGCAGATCTTCCCGGCTGAAGCCAGGCTTTACTTTCCCATGAAGATCATTACCAACCTGACCCCCACTCCGGAATTTGTATCCATTTTTTCGGGCAACCAGCCTGAAGCCGGAGGAGTAGACGCCCTTGGCCTGCGCGAAATGGGACTCATTGCCCAGGAATTGCCCCTGTACCTGAATACCCTGCTTGCCCTTGGCTATATTGGCCTTCTTATCTGGGGCACACTGTTCCTCCTTAAGAAAAGGAACCTGTAAATCAGGAAAAAATACCTTTCACCTTTACCCGGTCCCTTACCGAAAGGGCATCCCTGAGCCCGTTCCCGAGTATGGTAAATGAGAGCACCAGTATCATGATGGCACATCCGGGCAGGAAGGCAAGATAGGCTTTATGAACAATGATGTAACCGTAATGATCCTTGATCATGGTACCCCATGAAGGCACCGGTGGCTGTACGCCAATACCCAGAAAACTGAGACCGGCCTCTATGAGTATTGCCGAAGCAAAATTGGCTGCAGAAATGATGATGACCGGGGTGATTACATTCGGAAGGATGTGCCTGAGAAGTATCCTCACATGAGAGAAACCCAACACCCTGGCAGCATCAATGAATTCCTTCTCCCTGATGCTGAAGACCTGTCCGCGCACGATCCTGGCCACCTCCACCCACATGGTGAAACCTACCGCAATAAACACCTGCCAGAAGCCCCTTCCCAGGACCAGCGCAATGGCTATTACCATCAGCAGGGTGGGTATCGACCAGATCACATTGATCAGCCACATGATCAGCTGGTCCAGTATCCCCCTGAAATACCCGGCTGTCAGTCCCAGGCTGATCCCTATCAGCAGCGAGATCATAACCGATATCAGTCCCACCGAAAGAGAGATCCTCGACCCGAGAATAAGCCTGCTCAGGAAATCCCGACCGAAGCGATCGGTCCCCAGCAGGTACCTCTTACTGACCACATTATTTTCTTCAAACTCCGTCTGCAGGCCGGCAATATGCACCCTGTGGTCCTTACCTGACAGGTCGCGGAAGCTGACCGAGTCGGAGTTAAAAAGATATCCTTTCTGATCCAGGGGAAATATCATGTCGGCAAGCCTGTATTCCAGGCTGATCAACTCATCCTCTTCATGATCTGAAAAGGGATAAATGATGAGCCTGTCATTATGAAATTCATAGTCATTGACAGGTATCAGGGTATGACTGTCCTGTTCCCCTGATATCATCTTTGATAAAAAGGATTTCTTTTCAATTATGACATTCTTATGCATTTTTAGCATCATAACGCGGAAGCCGGGCTGACGCGTACTCAGTTCAAGATGCTGCCGGTTGGCGTAGGGAGTTGAATCAGGGGTGATGAGATATCCCAGGACAGCGACTATTACAGCCAGGCATATAACAGCAAGACTGACGGCAGCCATCCTGTTGCGGAGCAGTCTTTGAAATCCGGACTGCCTTAGCGCAGGTAGATTCTGTTCAGCCATGGCCCTGTGATGTTCCCTTTCGTCTTCCTTTCCATATATAAGGGAGTATGTGTCCGAAGGTGCCCGTAAAGACTATATAGAAGGGATAGAGTACCTGGACGGGCACAAAAACTTTCAGTAATTTCCGTTGATTGAATCTGGTACATACATCCGTAAGAAAGATCAGGTCAATAAAACATTTAGCAGCAAACATAAGGAAAAATCCGTACAGGAGTCCGGGTACAAAAACCCCGGCTATCAGCAAGACCAGTAAAAGCAGGTTGAAAAGGTATACGATCAGGGAGGCTGTAATAAGAAATGCATCACGGTAAAACCTGCTTTTTGAGGCCCATCTCAGCCGCTGGGCAATTAAATCATTCAGTCCTCTGCCGGGCCGGGTGAATACAGCTGCTTCTTCTGACAGCAGGTAATATACTTTCCCGGGATACCTCCTTTTGAGCCATATTAAAAAGAATAAATCCTCCCCCGAAGAAGCAGGGGGGTCAGCCTCTTTAAGAAATTCAAGGAAAGAATCCCGCTCAAACATAAGGTTGGCCCCGCTGGCCAGAATAGGGTTCCCAAGTCCGGCAGCCCCTGCAGTAACCCCTGTAAGGCTAAGGTATTCCAGTGATTGCATCCGGCCTGGTATGGACCTTGTATCGCTGTAGAGAACCGGCCCTATAAGCATCTTAGCGGAAGTATTTCTGAAAAATCCGGCCATACTGCTCAGCCAGGTTTTTACCGGACGACAGTCTGCGTCGGTAATGATGATATGCCTGTTGTGAGCCTGCCCCAAGGCTTCGGCCAGTGCGGCCTTCTTCCCTGTCCCCGTGGTGAGATCCAATATCCTTGCATTTTTTACTGTTCCTGTGGCCTCTTTAAGAAGAACCTTGCTCCTGTCATCCGAATGATCATTTATGAACAGAAGCTCATAACTCTCCTGCGGATAATCCTGGCCTGTAAGAGCTGATACGAGTCCCTCTATCTCATTTTCCTCATTCCTGAAGGGAACGATCACAGTGAGCTTTATTGCTGCAGTATCATCCGGCACAACGAAAGCCTGCAGACTGTTCAGTCCTACCTGTAAAATTATTATCAGTCCTGCATAAAGCAGGCTGACACATACTAAGGTGATCCAGATCAGTATCACGTCTATCAGTTTCAGGCAGCAGCCTCACTGCAGGCTTCTGCAATATAGTTTCCTATCCCAGGATCATTCCGATTATTGTGGCCGATAACATGGATGCCAGTGTTCCGGCCAGCAGTGCTCTCATCCCCAGTTGCGAGAGCATAAGGCGTTTGCCGGGAGCCAGCGAACCTATCCCGCCTATCTGAATTCCTATGGAAGCAAAATTTGCAAATCCGCAAAGAAGGTAAGTTGACATTATAATTGACTTTACATCTGCAAAGGCCCCCGCGGCTTTCAGGTCTGCCAGGCTGACGTATGCAATGAATTCCGTCATAATTATCTTTTCTCCCAGCATGCGTCCTACCAATGTCATATCCTGAGCATTAACACCCATCAGCCACATTACAGGGGCGAAGGCATAGCCGAGGATAAACTCAAGGGACAAACAGTCATACTGGCCATGTGTCCATTGCTGTATCATTTCATTCAGGCTTGTCCATGAACCGATCTTCATGATCAGATAATTGGCCATTTCGATGAAGGCTATAAAAACCAGCAGCATGGCAGCAACATTCACGGCCAGTTTCACTCCCTCGGCAGTACCTATGGAGACTGACTCCAGGACGTTCTTGCCAATCCTTTCCTTTGAAATTTGTATGTCGCGGCTGATGTCCTCTGTCTGG
>CAZILN010000414.1:0-10309 GCA_964540005.1 uncultured Bacteroidaceae bacterium
AAGTATAGACCCTGCAATCAGGACCCTGTGGATAGGCAGGTTGGGCATTGAACGGCTTGAGTACAGGGCCACAGAACTGGAACGAATAATGACTGCGACGCATGGCGACTGGACGGAAACCAAGTACAGGCAGCTGGTTAAAAGTTTCGGTTACAAGATCAACTCCCTTCCTTTTGAGATGCTGGCCAAGTCCATACCTTACTGCATAGTCCGTCGCCATTTCTCTCATCTCCAACAGCTTGAAGCCCTTTTTTTGGGACAGGCCGGGTTCCTGGCTGGTAATGACAGGGATACTTACAGGCTGGGATTGTTGGCGGAATATACCCGGATGCAGAAAAAATACAGGCTAGAGCCCATCAGCAGGTCATTATGGAAATTCCTAAGGCTTTTTCCAGCCGCTTTTCCCACTGTCAGGCTTGCCCAGCTGGCAGCACTCCTGCATGCTAAACCTGATCTGGTAAATGATCTGCTGGATATCCGGCAATACAATGAATATAATCAATACTTTATTGCAACGGCCAGCGGGTACTGGGACAGGCATTACCTTTTAGGCAAATCTTCCGGCAGGCAGGTTAAAACCATAGGTGAGGGATTGCAAAGAAATCTGCTGATCAATGCAGTGGCACCTCTGCAATTCCTGTATGGCAGGCTCAGGGGTAACCTCAGGTACAGAGAACTGTCCATTGACCTGCTGGAGAAGCTGCCGGCCGAAAGGAACTCTGTTATAAGTGCCTGGAAGAAATCCGGACTCGATCCTGGAAATGCATTTAATACCCAGGCACTGCTTCAATTAACGAATAATTACTGTAATTTTAGGCGTTGCTTGAACTGTCGGATAGGAGCAAGCATATTAGTTCAAAAGTTCCAGGTTCGAAAGTAAGGGGATCTAACAGTTAAAAGTTCATGAAGCCGGATTCAATAAGACCTGTATATATTGGTGTAGGACTGCTGCTGATTATCATCTGCGTGGGAGTAACCGGATACAGCATTCTTGAAGGGATGGATTTTACCGAGGCCGTATTCATGACCATTATCACCATTGCAACTGTTGGCTTCCAGGAGGTGAAACCTCTTTCAAACCCTGGGATGTGGTTTACCAGCTTTCTAATCATCATCAGTTTTGGTATATTTGTATTCGTATTAACAAGTTTTTCCAGATACCTGATCGATGGTGTACTTACAAATTATTACAGGGACAGAAAAGTGAGGAAAGTAATTGAAGGTTTAACCAATCATGTTATTCTTTGCGGATATGGCAGGAACGGGAGCCAGGCAGCCTATGACCTGTCCGTGAATAATGTTCCGTTCATTGTTATCGAGAATGATACGGATATCATTGCCAGTCTCAGTGAACTCGGTAACGTACTCTATATAGAAGGTGATGCCACACAGGACGATGTTCTGTTCAACGCAAAAATCGATACAGCCAAGGCATTGATTACCACTCTTCCGACTGATTCGGATAACCTTTATGTAGTTCTGACCGCAAAGGAAATTAATCCCACACTGACCATAATCAGCAGGGCATCACATGAGACCAGTGATATCAAACTGAAAAGAGCCGGCGCCACCAATGTGATCATGCCTGACAGGGTTGGTGGACAAAGGATGGCCAAGTTGGTGACCCAGCCCGATGTGGTTGAATTCATTGACTATATTATGCTGCAGGAGCCCGATAATGTCTTTATTGAGGAGCTCGGCTTTGATAGCATGGCAAAATGTTTTGAAGGCAGGGCCATTAAGGAACTTGAGATCCGCAACCGTACCGGTGCTAATATTATAGGGCTGAGAAGAGAGGATGGCACATATGAGATCAATCCGTCCCCGGATGTACAGCTCTCATCACGGGATAAAATATTCGTGCTGGGTACCTCGAGACAGATCAATGCCCTTAAGGTTCTTCTTGTCCAGGATATCGTCTGATGAGATGCCCTGTATGCCAGCTTGTCCGCTTTCCTGATGCAGGCTTTTTATCATTCCCCTTTGAGTAAATTATACAGTTAATTTTCATGCTCGAATCATTGTTATATTCAAAAAAATAGATATTTTTGCAGTTCTTTAAAAACAAGCGGAAATGTATTTAACATCAGAGAAGAAACGAGAGATATTTAAGAAGTATGGTAAGTCTGAGAATGACTCTGGAACGGCTGAAGGACAGATAGCCCTTTTTTCATTCAGGATCGCCAGCCTTACGGAGCATTTAAAAGAAAACAAGAAAGACTACAGTACACAGAGAGCATTAATCAAGCTGGTAGGGAAACGGAGGAGGCTCCTTAATTATTTAAAGGATAGAGATATCGAGAGGTATCGGGAAGTCGTCAAAGCACTCAATCTTAGAAAGTAAACAATAAAAAGGCAATTTGGAATTGCCTTTTTTCATATAATAGAAAAGAATAAAATTGTATTGATAATTAATAATCGAAATGTATAAATTAATAAGTAAGGAAATTGACCTCGGAGATGGAAGAAGTATAATCATTGAAACCGGGAAACTGGCAAAGCAGGCGGATGGAGCGGTTATGGTAAAAATGGGGAACACCATGCTCCTGGGAACAGTAGTATCGGCTAAAGAAGGCAGAGAAGATTCAGATTTTATGCCCTTATCTGTAGACTACAAAGAGAAATTTGCAGCTGCCGGAAGATTTCCCGGTGGATTTTTGAAAAGAGAAACACGTCCGGGCGATTATGAAATTTTGATCTCCCGGCTGATAGACAGGGCCCTGAGGCCTTTATTCCCCGATGATTACCATGCGGAGACATTCGTCAATGTATACCTGATCTCCGCTGATAATGATATCATGCCCGGTGCTCTGGCCGGATTGGCAGCATCTGCTGCACTGGCTGTATCGGATATTCCTTTCAACGGACCGATTTCAGAAGTACGTGTGGCCAGGTTGGACGGTAAATTAATAATCAATCCTACCTTCAGCCAGGTTAAAGAAGCAGATCTGGAAATTATTGTTGGTGCTACGGAAGAGAATATTCTGATGGTGGAAGGGGAAATGGATGAAGTATCAGAGGCGGATATGCTGGAGGCCATCAAATTTGCACACGAAGAAATAAAAAAACACTGCAGGGTTCAGAAAGAGCTGATGAAGGAAACCGGTAAAGAAGTAAAACGGGAATATTCTCACGAGGTAAATGATGAGGAATTTGAAAAACTGGTTCACGAAAAAGCCTTAAAAGGAGTTGAAAAAATAGCCAAGTCACTGCTGCCCAAGCAGGAGAGGCATGAAGCCCTGGATAAGCTGAAAGAGGAACTGCTGGCAGATCTGGTTGCTGAAGATGATGAACAAGCCGAGCTTAAGAAGAAATTGTTTGGGAAGTATTTTCACGCCGTGGAAAAGAAAGCCCTCAGATCTCTGGTACTTGACAAAGGATTGCGGGTTGATGGCAGGAAAACTGATGAGATCAGGCCCATATGGAGCGAGATTGATTATTTGCCGGCAGCGCATGGCTCAGCCCTCTTTACCCGTGGTGAAACACAGGCACTGACTACGGTCACTCTGGGTAACAAGATGGATGAAAAAATGATTGATGAGGTATTAATTCAGGGTACTGATAAATTTACCCTGCATTACAATTTTCCTCCCTTTTCTACAGGTGATGCCAAGCCACTGCGCGGCATAAGCCGAAGGGAAGTAGGGCATGGGAACCTGGCCCATCGTGCTTTAAAAAGAATGATCCCTCAGGACGAATCAAATCCATATGCTATCAGGATAGTCTCAGATATTCTTGAGTCAAACGGATCTTCTTCAATGGCTACGGTTTGTGCAGGAACACTGGCATTGATGGATTGCGGCATTAAAATAAGAAAACCTGTTTCAGGTATTGCCATGGGTTTGATATCTGAAACGGATTCAGGCAAGTATTCCGTGCTATCGGATATCCTGGGAGATGAGGATCATCTGGGAGATATGGATTTTAAGGTGGCAGGAACCAGAGACGGCATCACTGCTACTCAGATGGATATTAAGGTTGATGGATTATCCTATGAAGTACTGGCAGAAGCACTGGAACAAGCCAGAACAGGGCGCTTATACATCCTCGATAAAATGCTGGAAACAATTCCGGAGCCCCGGGAAGAGTTAAAACCCCATGTTCCCAGGATTGTTCAGATCATCATCCCCAAGGATATGATTGGCGCAGTTATTGGTCCGGGTGGCAAGATCATTCAAAAGATCCAGGCTGACACGGGTGCTACAGTTATTATTGAAGAAGTTGACGGTAAGGGAGTTGTAGATATTTTTGCTTCGGATGAGGAATCGATAAATGCAGCACTCGAACGGATCGAGAAGATAACGGAAATCCCTGAAGTAGGTAAGACCTATAAGGGAAAGGTTACCTCGATAGTGGCTTTCGGAGCCTTTGTCGAAATCCTGCCCGGCAGGGAAGGATTATTGCATATTTCTGAGTTTGACTGGAAAAGGATCGAACGTCCGGAAGATGTGCTTAAGGATGGAGAAGAGGTGGAAGTCAAACTGATTGAAGTAGATACCAGATCTGGCAAACTGAAACTATCCAGGAAGGCTCTTTTACCAAGACCCGAACGCAGTGAACCGGACGGGGACAGGCAGGACCGCAGAGACGGAGACAGGCAGGACCGCAGAGAAGGAGACAGGCAGGGGGGTGGTGGACGTGGAAGGTATGATGACCGCCAGGACAGGGGACGCTCAGACCGCAGAAAACCTCCTTACCGTAAAGACAGGTAACAGCTAATTGTTGCTCTGTCTTTCCTGGCCTCCCGTTATCAGCAGATCAGAAAGGAGTTATCTGGTCATGATAAGGAACCCCCCGGGTTTATATTTGCTCAGGTAAATCTGCAGAAAGAGGAATTTGAACTATTCAAACAGTTTTATGACATAATAATCAAACAACTGGCCAAACCTGATCTCATAGTATATCTGCATTTGGAAACCGGGAAGCTGAGGGAACAAATACGCCTGCGGGGCAGAGAGTATGAACAATCTATTCGGGAAGAATACCTTGCTTGGGATACAGGAGGCCTACTATTCATTTTTTAAGCCGCTGATATCCAGGAAGATATTGGTAGCAGACATTTCAAGTATTGATTTTATGGAACGTCCTTAGGATTACCGGAAACTGACCGCTGCTATTGTGTCAGATGAATATCCGGCAGGGATCACAAAACTGGTTATATAAAAAAATTTTAAGCATCATACATTAGGATTGTAAAAAATAGAAATTTATGCCTTATCTTTATGATTTATAGCTAAAAAGCGTAAATACAGGTAAAAAGACACAATTTTTTTATAAATTGAAAAACATTATTAGTTTTGTACTGTATTTTTATGAATGGAACCACTCAATTATTAAACTTATAACCAAGTAATTATGAAAAAAGTTATCATTTTGTCGTCCTTCGTTGCAGCCGTTTTACTGCTAACTAATTGTGGGGGCGTAAGTAAAATGGTGGATAATGCAGATCTGGTAAAGTACACCGTATCACCTGACCCTCTGGAAACACACGGGGGAAAGGTAGCACTGACAGTTGATGTCGATTACCCGGAAAAGTACTTTCATAAGAAAGCTGTTCTAACCGCAACACCTTACCTGCAATATGAAGGTGGAAAAACTGACCTTAAATCAGAAACCCTTCAGGGAGAAGCTGTTGCTGAGAATTATAAAGTGATATCATTTACGACAGGAGGAAGTCTGAATTATTCAGATGAGGTGGACTACATTCCTGAAATGATGAGATCAGAATTGTGGGTTGGCGGGAAAGCCACAGTAGGCAGCCAGAGTGTTGACCTGCCTGCGAAGAAAATTGCTGACGGTATAGTTGCCACACCTTTACTGCTTGACAAATCAGGCAGGGCCATCATGTTTAATGATAATTTCAAGAGGATCATACCTGATGCCTACCAGGCCGACATCCATTATGTCATCAACAAATATGAAGTTCGCAGTTCTGAACTGAAACAGGATGACATAGTCGGGATGAAGGATTTTATCAAAAAGGCCAATAGCAATGACAGGATTGAGCTCAAAGGGATTGATGTATCTGCCTATGCATCGCCCGACGGACCCTTAGATCTAAACACAGAGCTTTCGGGAAACCGTGAAGGGTCGGCTACCAAGCTCCTTAAGAATGAATTGAAAACTTCCAAGATAGAGATCCCTGCTGATGTAGAATTCTTTAAGCTGATGTCAACACCGGAAGACTGGGAAGGATTCAAGAAGTTGATGGAAGAATCTAACATTAAAGATAAAGATCTGATACTCAGGGTGCTGTCTATGTATTCAGACCCGGTCGTAAGAGAGAAAGAGATCAAGAACATAGCTGCTGCTTTTGAACAGATCAAGATAGATATCCTGCCCCAACTGAGAAGGTCAAAAATGACCGTCAAGGCTGAGAAGATCGGATTCTCTGATGAAGAACTGAAGCAGATGGCTAACAGTGATCTGGATTCCCTGAACCTGGAAGAGCTTCTGTATACGGCCACTTTATTCGAAGACCTGGGCATGAAACGTGGTATCTATGAGCAGGCAGCCAATAAGTATCCCGGCTGCCTGAGGGCACACAATAATGTGGGTTATGTCAAGGTGCTCACGGGAGATGCCAAGGGAGCAGAAGCTAACTTTAAAAAGGCCCAGGAACTGAGGGATATCAATATCATTACCAATAACCTTGGAGTGGTTGCCCTGGCAGCGGGAGATCTGGAGAAGGCTAAAGAACTGTTCACTGCGGCCATGGGTGCAGGAGATGAGGTTAACTATAACATGGGTATTCTGAGCCTTCTGGAGGGTAATTATGAATCCGCCGCAAGTTATTATGGCAGTACGGCCAGTCTGAACTCGGCACTCACCAAAATGTTACAGGGTAATAACTCTGCATGTTATAATATGCTCAGGGATCTGCCCGGCGAATCTGCCAAAGGATTTTATTTAATGGCTGTTGCTATGGCAAGGGAAGGTGATACTGAAAGAATGTACAACGCTCTGGCCTCATGCGTAGCCAGGGACGCCAAGTGGAAGGCATATGCAAAGAAGGATGTGGAATTCTTCAAGTACTGGGCAGAGCAGACATTCCTGGATACTGTGAAGTAATATTACTTGGTATTTATATAGCAAAAACGGCCCCCGGGCCGTTTTTTTTATGGAATATTAAGAATAATAAATACAGTGCTACATAACTTGCATGATGTCAGGCACTGTATTTATTATTCTTACAATATTTATAAACAGCCCTGGATCCGATTTTTCCCAATGGAGAACGGTAGAGATGTGCTACAATACTATATAGTGTCAGGCAACAAATCTAGCAACTAATATCAAATTCTTTTTGGTAAATTACCGTTACATAGCTCCGCCATGTCAGGTGTTTAATTTACCAACCATATCAATTTCTATTATTCGGTATTAGGATAATACATATCTGTCTGTTGGCCAGGCAATGTAATAATTATCCTAATAATGATGTATGAGAATAACTCACATCCCATCGTAGTTTATTTGGATATAAAAAATGATGCCTGACAACACGAAGTTTTGTAGCAGAATTTTTTATATCCAAATAACAATTCAGGCAAACGGATGATTCATATCATTAAAGAGATGCCATAATACTATGCCTGCACTTACAGATATGTTCAGGGAGTGTTTGGTGCCGAACTGAGGTATTTCTATGCTCATATCGCAAAGATCAATTATTTGCTGATCCACACCCCTAATCTCATGTCCGAAAATTACGGCATATTTCTGGTCGGCATTTGTATTGAAATCCTTCAGTGCAATACTCTTATCGGTCTGTTCAATGGCAATGATCCTGTAGTCATCAGCTTTCAGCTTCGTAATGGCCTGCCTGGTTTCCTTTTGATATTCCCAGGCCACTGATTCTGTCGCTCCGAGGGCTGTCTTGTGAATATCGCGGTGAGGAGGGCAGGCAGTAATACCGCAGAGGTAAATTTTCTTAATAAGGAAGGCATCTGCAGACCTGAATACAGACCCAATGTTATAGAGGCTTCTTACGTTGTCCAGTACAATAATAAGAGGCAGTTTATCAGCTTTTATAAAGTCTGGAATACTGAGCCGGTTCAGTTCGTTGTTTTTAAGCTTTCTCATGTATACTTTCCCAGATGGGCAACAAGTTTAAGGAAGCCTGGTTAAAACATGAATATTAAGGAGTCAATATGTGATGAAGTTAAAAAAAATAAATAATTTAGCAGTACGTCAAAACGTAATATCATTCTCATGAATATCCATGAATATCAGGCAAAATCTATCCTTAGCAAGTGTAATGTCCCTGTACCTTCGGCACTGGTTGCTGATACCCCGGGGAAAGCCCGCGAAGCAGCGGAAAGGATCCGTGAACAAACGGGTACTGATACCTGGGCGGTTAAGGCCCAGATCCATGCCGGTGGCCGGGGAAAAGGAGGTGGTGTCAAGATCGCGAAATCACTCGATGAGTGCTTTGAGTTTGCCCGTGATATACTGGGAATGAACCTGGTGACTCACCAGACGGGACCCGAAGGGAAGACCGTTCATAAGATCCTTGTCGAACAGGGTATTTATTATGCAGGTGAAAGTGAGATAAAGGAGTTTTATGTTAGTATACTGCTGAACCGCGAGACAGGCAGGAATGTGATCATGTATTCAACTGAAGGAGGAATGGATATTGAAAAGGTAGCTGAAGAAACACCGCATCTGATATTTCGTGAAGAAATAGATCCTGTGGCTGGTTTGCAGGCTTTTCAGTCCAGGCGGATAGCTTTCAACCTTGGCCTGTCAGGCAAGGCCTATAAGGAAATGCTGAAATTCATACCTGCCCTGTACCAGGCATATATCAGTGCTGATGCCTCATTAATGGAGATTAATCCTGTCATAAAGACTTCAGATGACCTGATATTTGCTGCCGATGCCAAGATCAACTTGGATGATAACGCCCTTTACAGGCATCAGGTTTACACGGATATGCGCGATACCTCAGAGGAAGATCCTGCCGAGGTCGAAGCCAGTAAATACAACCTCAATTTTGTCAAACTTGATGGAAATGTGGGTTGCATGGTCAACGGTGCAGGCCTGGCCATGGCCACCATGGATATCATCAAACTTTCAGGTGGGCACCCGGCTAATTTCCTTGATGTAGGCGGAACAGCCAATGCAGAGACAGTGGAGGCCGGATTCAGGATAATTCTTACAGATCCTAATGTAAAGGCCATCCTGATCAATATTTTCGGGGGTATTGTCAGGTGCGACCGTGTAGCACAGGGAGTTGTGGATGCCTATCAGTCTATTGGTGACATCAAGGTCCCGGTAATTGTCAGATTGCAGGGTACCAATGCTGAAGAAGCCAAGGAGCTGATTGATAAATCGGATCTGAGTGTATACCCGGCTATTACGCTTCAGGAAGCTGCTGACCTGGTGAACAAGATAGTAAGTGGAGCATAGCCTGCTCGGAGACCGGCAGTCAACTTAAGGATGAGACAAAGCAGGGCAGGAGCTAATCCCTGAGTCCCACCTTCCTGTGGGAACCGTCACAAAAAGGTTTCTTATCTGATCCACCGCACCTGCAAAGGAATGCTGGATCCTGTGAATCGATGATTTTTCCATCCATGTCAGTAATGGAGAATTTACCACTTACCTGCAGGGGTCCGTCCTTCATTAGCTTTATACTTACCGCTTGTGCTTCCTGGGCAGGGATTTTTTTAGCCTCTTCAGCCAGTGATTTCCCTGGTTTATCTGATTTCCTTGATGGATCATTCCAGTCATATGATAAAGCCTCGGTAGGGCATTTCTTAACTATATCAATAATCTGTTCGGTCGGAGCACCCTCCATATTAACCCAGGGCCTCTTCCTGGGATTAAATACTTCAATCAATTCACGGTAGCATATAGTTGCATGAATGCATTTAGAAGCCCTCCAATGAACGGTTATCTCATCGTTCGAATAATCTCTGTCCTGCGGATCCATTATTTAATGATTGTTAGATATATAGACATGCGAAAATACGAAATGTTCATGAGCTAATGCTTTTATCGGGCCAAGGATGCGTATAGACTGGAATTTCTAATCTACATTTATTAAATTGCCGAAGAAAAAAATATGGCATAATTGTTGAAAAAGGATAGGGAAACGATTCTGATGATGAAAAGGTTTATTGCAGGCATAGCTCTTCTGATAATTTGCCTGGCGGGATTTTCACAGGAAGAACCCCGTACAAGCAATGACATATATATAGTGAGAGCCGAGATTATTGATGGCGATACGATCTGGATGGCCGATATAGATGAGGTATTTATTTTCCCGGAAAGAGGATTTATCAACAAGCGGGAGCGCAGGAGGTAT
>CAZILN010000415.1:0-2585 GCA_964540005.1 uncultured Bacteroidaceae bacterium
TTTTTTTTAGACCGGCTATTCCAGCCGGCATTACTGATAAATCCATCTCAGTTTTTTTCTACATCTGGAAATTTAAGTAATATTAGACCTCCAAATATCAGGCTGTGGAAGATTTATTATGCCTGTAAATGATTATGGATACTTATTAAATGAGTTGAAATGAAAGCACTTGTACTCGAGGAATATAATAAACTGGTATATAAAGAAGTCGAAGACCCTGTCCTGGCAGATGATGAAGTACTGGTACAGGTTAAGGCAGCAGGAATCTGCGGATCTGATATACATGGCATGGATGGCAGCTCGGGAAGAAGGCTGCCACCTGTTATTATGGGGCACGAAGCCTCAGGAATCATCACTTCAACTGGTAAAGAGGTCAAAGACTGGCAGGCAGGCGAGAGGGTTACATTCGATTCAACGATCTATCCCCTTGATGACTGGTATACCCGAAAGGGTTATTATAATCTGAGCGATAACCGCATGGTACTCGGGGTTTCTCCAGGTGAATACCGGAGGCACGGTGCATTTGCCGAATATGTCAATGTTCCCCGGCATATTCTTTACAGGATCCCTGTAGGGGTAAGTTTCGAGCAGGCAGCAATGGTCGAGCCGGTGGCAGTTGCAGCCCATGCCGTTGAATTGACCCCGGTATCCTGGAATGATATCGTGGTGGTGGTAGGTGCCGGAATGATAGGGATGTTTGTGATCCAGGTATTACGTTCAAAGGGATGTGGAAAGATCATAGCCGTTGATCTGGAGGATGAGAAGCTTTCCCTGGCCAGGGAACTGGGGGCGGATTACAGCTTTAATCCATCCCGTAATGATATTGAAAAGGAGGTTCTGGAACTTACCAATGACCGGGGAGCCGATTGTTCCTTTGAAGCAGTGGGTATTGCAGATACTGTCAAAACTGCGATACAGTGCGTAAGGAAAGGTGCATGTGTTACCCTTGTAGGGAATATTTCACCGACCGCGGAGCTGCCTCTTCAAAAGGTGGTCACCCGGCAGTTAAGGCTGCAGGGGAGCTGCGCCATTTGTGGAGAATACCCGGCAGTACTGGATATGATTGCAAGGAAGGATATAAATGTTGATGCTATACTCAGTGCTGTTGCGCCGCTTTCAGAAGGAGCAGAATGGTTCAAACGTCTTTATAATAAGGAACCCGGACTGATAAAGGTGATCCTGAAACCCTGGGAATAACCTGATCAGGCAGGAATTTTAAAGGCTGCATGCTCAAATCATACAAAATGCTGTACAATTAAAGGAGTGAATCGATCAATCATTTTGATAAGGACTTACATTTAATAATGTACACTATGGCTTCAAAACTTAAAACTGCACTTCTGGGATGCGGGAAAGTGGCCGATCTGCATGCAGCCGCTTTCGTGAACCTGAAGGGTTCCGTATTTACAGCTGTGTGTGGGAGAAACCCTGAGAAAACAGAAGGATTCGCCTCAAAATACGGGGTGAAAGCATATACTGATGCTGCAGAAATGGTATCCCGGGAGAAGATAGATGTAGTAAGTATATGCACTCCGCATCCTGATCACCGGAATCCCGCGATTGCCTCACTCGAAGCGGGTGCCCATGTGCTGATCGAAAAACCCCTGGCATCTTCGCTCGAAGATTGTGATGCCATGCTGGAAGCATCAAAGCAGCATAAGAGGGAGATTGGTGTAATATGCCAGCGGCGATGGTATCCCTCAGCGCAACGTGTAAAGCATGCTATTGAGTCAGGAAAGATCGGGAAACCGGTTTTCGGAACCGTAAATATGCTCGGATGGCGGGACAGGGAATATTATGAAAGTGATCCCTGGCGGGGAAGCTGGAAGGGGGAGGGGGGTGGCGTCCTTGTTAACCAGGCACCACACCAACTTGACCTCTTGCAATGGTATATGGGAGAGATCGAGGAATTGTACGGGCTCTGGTCAAACCTGAACCATCCCTATATTGAAGTTGAAGATACAGCCAATGCCATACTCAGGTTCAAAAACGGTGCCATTGCAAACATTATAGTCTCAAATTCCCAGAAACCAGGCATCTATTGTAAAGTGCATGTTCACGGGGAAAACGGGGCCTCGGTCGGAGTGCAGACTGACGGAGGCGCCATGTTCATTGCCGGGATGTCCGACATCCTTGAACCTCCTGTCAATGATCTCTGGACTGTCCCGGGTGAAGAAAACCTGTTGCAGGAATGGGTGAAAGAAGACTCTGATCTGTTCCACGGCCTCAGCAATCCAATGGAATATTTTCATGAGCAGCAGATCGGGGATTTCCTGAAAGCCATCATGGATGGAAGAAAACCTTCAGTTACCGGGGAAGATGGAAGGGTAACGGTGGAGATCTTTTCGGCTATTTACCGTTCCACGCATGACGGCAAGCCGGTTAAATGGCCCCTGGAACCTGAACCAGGAAAAGATTTTGATGGCAGGCTATGATTGCAGGTGCTGAATTCTGAAAGCAACCCTGAACAGGTTTATTGCATCTATAATCTGTAACCACAAATTTTACACGCAACATGAAAACAATAAACAGATATATACTATGCTTTTTTATTATAGCAGGTATTTTACCTTCCTGCGAGGATT
>CAZILN010000416.1:0-6572 GCA_964540005.1 uncultured Bacteroidaceae bacterium
TGAGCGGGTATAACGGCAGTGAAGCAATCACAAAAATATATATGAATAATGCTCCCGATTCCTTGGGATTTACAGAACGTACTGACATAGCCTTAGCAGGAGTCAGAAACGGCTCTGTAGCATGGGGAGATTATGATAATGACGGGGACCTGGATATTTTATTGTCGGGGTCTGCCGGCATTGAATATATTACAAAGGTCTACAGGAACAATACGGTCACTGCCAATACGGTTCCTTCGGCTCCCATGGGTCTGTCTTCCTTGGTAACCGGACAATCAGCCACCCTCAGCTGGAACAGATCAACCGATAATGAAACACCCCAGGACGGACTATCCTATAATGCCTACCTGTATGCTTCCGTCGGTGATACAATATGGAGCAGCATGTCCGACATAGCGACCGGTTACAGGAAAATACCCGCCCTCGGGAATGCACAGCAGAATACCAGCTGGACCATAAACGACCTGCCGGGAGGTGACTATCACTGGAGTGTGCAAGCCATTGACCAGGGCTTTGCAGGCTCGGCATTTGCCCAGGAGGAAAGCTTTTCCATCATAGGCGTGCTGCCGCCATTCACAGAAATGACGGAGATAAGCATAGTGCCGGTGTATAACGGGTCGGTTGAATGGGGGGATTACGATAACGATGGTGACCTGGATATCCTAAGGGTGGGCGGCACCCTTGATGATGACAGTTCAATGGTGTATAGAAACAACGGGGATGATACCTTTACCCATGACACTACCATAGGTCTGTCAGGAGTTGGTTACAGCTCCAGGGCTAAATGGGGGGATATCGATAATGACGGGGATCTTGACATGTTCATAACAGGTATTATGGAAGGATCCAATTACAGTCAGGAATTATCAGTGAATAACGGGGATGGTACTTTCTCGGAACATTACCCTAACGGATTGCCATGGACATATATCGGGGATATGGACTGGGGAGACTATGACAACGATGGAAAGCTGGACATCATATGCAGCGGTGTATCGCACGAAGGTGAAACCATGACCGTCATATACAGGAACAACGGTGACCTGACTTTCTCAGAACAATCCGGTATCTCATTGACAGGTGTCAAATATAGTTCCGTGGAATGGGGCGATCTTGATAACGACGGTTACCTGGATATCCTGTTAACCGGCAGGCAGGACAGCGTCACGCTGGTATCAAAAATCTATCAAAACAATACTGACAATACCTTTACGGAAAGAACGGACATCAGCTTACAGGCCGTGGAAAGGGGTGATGCTGTCTGGGGTGATTATGATAACGACGGTGACCTGGACATCCTCCTTTCGGGGTATAATTCTCCCGATTTCTATACCATAATCTACAGAAACGATGGCAGCGGGGATTTTGAAGAGCAAACCGGTATATCACTGCCGGGGACCTGGACCAGCATAACCGAATGGGGCGATTATGACAATGACGGGGATCTGGACATCCTCCTGGGCGGTGAGTCTGATATTGGAGACATTATCAAGGTTTATAAAAACAATGGCACTAACAGCTTTACCGAGGATACGGAAGCAGTGTTTACCGGGGTTCACCGGGGTGATGCCTGCTGGGGAGACTATGATAATGACGGGGACCTGGACATTATACTGGCGGGTATCGAGATAGTGGAAGAATCGAATATCCCTTTCACCAAGATCTACAGGAACAATACCCTCACACCCAACACCACTCCCTCCCCTCCCACCTACCTGTCAAACTCGGTCAATGAAGCTTCGGTAACCCTGAACTGGAACTATGGATCCGATACGGAAACCCCGCAGGATGGACTTACCTACAATTTATATGTATATGCCGAAGGTGGGGACACCGTCTGGAACAGCATGTCTGACAACTCCAGCGGATACCGTAAAATACCCGCCATGGGAAATACACAGCATAACAGGAGCCGGACCATCAACAACCTGGCACCCGGACAGTACCACTGGAGCGTACAGGCGGTGGATCACTCCTTTGAAGGATCCCCATTTGCAACCGAAGCATCTTTCAGCAATGAATTCACCGAGTTGGCGGACCTCCAGGGAGCGGACGGCGCCTCTACCTGGTCTGACTGGGATAATGACGGTGACCTGGATATACTGGTTACGGGGTATTACCTCAGCGGCAGCTTCCAGGATACGGTAACCATACTGTATCAGAATAACGGCGATGACAGCTTCTCCCCGGTCGAGGTCCTTCCTGAGGTATACAATTCTTCAGCTGCCTGGGGGGATTACGACAACGATGGGGACCTGGACCTCCTTCTGACCGGAACGTCCAGCACGGGCCTGATAACAGATATTTACATAAATAATGGCAGTACTACCATTGAAAAGGCGAATGTTACCCTGGTCCCTGTAAAAAACGGGGATGCGGCATGGGGGGATTATGACAAGGACGGGGACCTCGACATACTGTTGTCAGGAAATAACGGTACAGATAACATCACCCTGATCTACACGAATAACGGGGACAACAGTTTTACAGCAGAAACCTGGATAGGCATGAAGGGAGTGGAAAACAGCTCGGTGGCATGGGGAGACTATGACAACGACGGAGACCTGGATATCCTGCTGGCCGGTACGGATACCGTAACGGGAAGCTTCCCATATACATATACCAATATCACCAGGATTTACAGTAATAACGGGGATGGTTCATTTACCTGGGAAACAGGCATCAACCTGACCGGAGTTGCATACGGTTCGGTGGACTGGGGGGATTATGACAATGACGGGGACCTCGACATTTTACTGTCAGGCAATATGCAGGGCGGAACAATCAAGGATCCCGTTACTGCTGTCTACATGAACAACGGGAATAATACCTTCACGGAACAAGCCGCAACCGGACTGCCCGTACTGACCAATGGACAGGCTGCCTGGGGTGATTGCAATAATGACGGCAGGCTTGACATCCTAATTAACGGGGTTAATAACAGCAGTTACTACAGTACCGGTATCTATTTAAACAACGGGGATAACACGTTTTCGGAGGTACCCGGACTCAGCCTGAGGGACCTGGGAGGATATGCCAGGTGGGGTGATTACGACAACGACGGAGACCTCGATATCCTGATCAACGGGGTCTATTATCCTCCCCCGCCGGCTTCCGGTTCAGGGTATTACACTAAAATTTTCAAGAATAATACCCAGGTCCTTAATGAGGCACCGACCATTCCAACCGGACTCAATGCCAACATAACCGGTTACTCGGCAACACTGACCTGGAATAAATCCACCGATGACCATACCCCGCAGGACGGCCTTTCATATAATGCATACCTTTACATGCAGGGAGGTGATACCCTATGGAGCAGTATGTCAGATAACTCCAGCGGGTTCCGGCTGCTGCCGGCCAATGGTAACACACAGATGAATACTGCCTGGACCTTCGACAACCTTGAACTGGGCGCATATAACTGGAGCGTACAGGCAATCGACAATGCCTTTAAGGGATCCGCTTTCGCGGGGGAAGGATCATTCGAAATCAATCCTGCTCCTTTCCCTGAAGCCAGCGATACTTCTGCATGCCTGGGTGATGCGGTGCCTGACCTTACCGCATCAGGACAGAACATTAAATGGTACAGCGATGCCACCCTGCAGACCCTGGTTTACAGCGGTAACACTTTTGCCACCGGGGAAACCCTGGCAGGTACCCATACCTATTACGTCACCCAGACCATTGACGGGTTTGAAAGCCAGTCAACAGTTGTGACCCTCACCATCCTTGAACTGCCTGAAATGAGCGTGACCGACAGCACCAATATTTCCTGTTCCGGTTTTTCAGATGGGACTGTTACCGTATCTTCAAGTATCGGGACTGCCCCCTTCACATACCTTTGGGACGATGACGCCAGTACTGCGGGTCCGTCAGTAAGCGGGCTCCTGGCTGGGATCTGGTACCACGTTACCATAAGTGATGCAAACCAGTGTGTATCGGTTGACTCTGTCATGCTTTCAGAACCCGACCCGCTGACGGCTGTTATCAGCGATTCCACTCATGTCAGCACGGTTGGTGCAAGTGACGGCTCGGCAACTGCGGAGGCCTCCGGGGGGACTGCCCCCTATTCCTACCTCTGGGATGATGATGCCGGCACGGCTGCGGCGACGGTAACCGGACTTTCAGCCTTTAGCTGGTACCATTACACGGTCAGTGATGACCACAGCTGTACCTATAACGATAGCATCCTGCTGCCGGTAGTGGGAGAATTCAATGCCATCATCACCGCTCATACCGACATTACCTGTTACGGGTATTCCGATGGTACAGCGACCGTAACGGCCTTCGGACTGAATACTCCCTTTACCTATCTCTGGAACGATGATGCAGCTAGTACCACTGCTACTGTAACCGGACTTGAACCCAACCGCTGGTACCGTGTATCCGTTACTGATGCCAACAGTAACGTGGCAACAGACAGCATACTGCTTGCCCAGCCAGACCAGCTCACGGTTAGCCTGGGAGCAGACCAGGAAATCTGCGAGGGATCATTGGTGACCCTGAACGCAGGTGCGGGGTACCAGTCTTATTTATGGACACCGGGAGGTGCCACCACGCGTGATCTGACCGTATCAACTACCGGCAATTATATTGTAAAGGTCACGAATGCAAACGGGTGCGAAGCCTCCGATACGGCCATCATTACTGTACATCCCATGCCGGATGCCCATGTAGCCGGTGATATGGAGACCTGTGAAGGGGAAAGCATGAGTATAGGAGGGGATGACACAGGCAATACATTCAGCTGGACCTCCGACCCTGCGGGTTATACCAGTTCGCTGGCTAACCCCCAGGTAACACCCTCTGTAACCACCACCTATATATTGACCGAATCTGTTGCTTCCTCAGGGTGCCAGTTCACCAATTCGGTAACCATAACGGTCAACCCGTTACCAGTGATCAACATCTTGAAAGACACCAACATCTGCGGAAACGATCCTAATGAGTTCCAGTTAGGAGGTGTCCAAGCAGCCGGAAATTCATATTCATGGACATCCTTGCCGGCCGGGTTTACTTCCTCTGAATCCAATCCCACGGCAATCGTAACCGTTTCCACCAAATACATCCTGACCCAGACCATAGATGCCACGGGCTGTTCTGACAATGATACGGTCGATATAAGGGTCGGGGAAGTTCCGGTAGCAACAGTTGCCAGCCATATGGCCTTCTGTGCCTCCGAGGTAACAGAGATATCACTCGGAGGTGATTCAGTATCTGGGCACAGCTATTCCTGGATATCGGTACCCGCCGGGTTTACTTCGACATACGCCAACCCGTCAGTAGTACCGGATGAAGACCGGGTATATGTACTTACAGAAACCGATGACAGTTCAGGATGTACGGCCTCTGATTCAGTGATAATAAGCATTAATCCAAATCCGAACGTCACCCTCACCATAGTTCAGAATCCCATCATCCGGGAGGACAGCACCTTCCTGCTTGCTTCCGGGGCAGAGCTGTATGAGTGGTCATCCGACGCCGGACTAGATACACTTGCCGGGGACACACTGATCGCACAGCCCCTGATAACAACCACCTATACGGTCATTGGAACTGACAGTCTCGGATGTACCGGTACCGACACCAGAACCCTGGAGGTGAACTGTTATGAATGCGGGGATACCTTGCTGTTTACGACATCCGATAGGATCAGCCACGGGTGTGCAGAGAACAATTACAACAACGATGCAAATTGCTCCTGGACACTCTTCCCAAGCGGGGTGAGCGCAACCTACCTGTGCTTTGAACTGGACAGCTTTGATATTATGTCAGGTGACAAGCTTGAGGTATATAACGGCCAGGATAACACCGGTGAGTTGATAGGCTCCTTCAATAACGGGAATCCTCCTCCAGAAGAACTTCTATGCGGGAATATCGTCTATATCAGGTTCACATCAAATAGTTCAACCACCGGGAAGGGATTTCATTTCTATTATTCGGATAAACCCTGCAACACAGGTGTGGAAGAGTTTGAAGCAGACGGATTGAAGGTATACCCCAACCCGACCAGAGGAACCATGAGCGTGGAATGGAATGATGCAGGCGCAGGGCAGATAAGGCTGAACCTGTATAATTCCTTGGGCAAGCTAATCCTGAACCAGGACTTCGATCACATGGGCGGCTTATTCCGGGCCGAAATGGAGATGGGAATGTATACCAATGGGGTTTACTACCTGCAGCTGGTAACTGGTAACAAGGTGATAAACAGGAAAGTGGTCAAGGAATAAATTACCGGATAAGAGCTATTGCAAATAATATGATTTTTCTTTGTTAATCCAAGGAACTGGATTATATTTGCACGCGTTCAGAAATTTGCATAATTAACGTTCAGGGCGATTAGCTCAGCTGGTTCAGAGCACCTGCCTTACAAGCAGGGGGTCGTAGGTTCGAATCCTACATCGCCCACAAGACAAATAAAAGCCTGTACGGTTTACCGTGCAGGTTTTTTTTATTTGGCAGGGTGCCGTCAAAAGCTTGCTTTTGTAAGGCAGGCTGCTAAATAAAAATCTGAACGTAGTGAAGGATTTTATTTGTCTTGTAAAGGCCCCCAAATTGGATCATGAGCC
>CAZILN010000417.1:0-14632 GCA_964540005.1 uncultured Bacteroidaceae bacterium
AGGGAAGAAAACTACTAGAATCCAGAATTCCAGGGTGGTTTTTCACCCGGGAGGTGTTCAACAAAATAATTCCACGTTTATTTGTGAAATATTGCCTGTGACCTGTCTTTCAGCTTGCCTGGCATGGTAATATTTTACTGAAGGTGATATGCCGGATCAACCGGCCAGCCCGCATACCTTTCCGGCCACAAAGGTTTTTTAGGATTAATCGTCAAATAGTCATTAAATTTATAGTATAAAAAAATACCTGTGAAACGATAAATTTAAACGAATGAAAAATATCTGTTACTTCCTGTTTGTGATTTTACTGCTCGGATGTTCTGCAGAAAATCAGAAAATTCGTGTCATCTTAGACACCGATGCCAATAATGAACTGGATGACCAGCATGCCATCGCCTACCTGATAGGCAATGAAGATATTTTCCATATTGAAGGGATCACAACGAATCGTACCTGGAACGGGGGGATGGTGGACGAGCACACAAAGGAAGCCGAAAGGATAGTGCAGCTTTGCGGGGTATCAGGACAGTTTCCTGTTATCAGCGGGGCCAATGGAAATTACGATGAAATAAAAGATCATCTGAATGAACCGGGATTTGACGGATATAAAGCAGTGGATTTCATTATTGAAAAAGGGCTAGCTACACCAGATGGTGAAAAGCTGTTATTAATACCCGTAGGCAAACTCACCAATATCACCCTGGCTCTGGAAAAAGAGCCGGCTATCATTGACAGGGTAAAAGTAGTCTGGCTGGGATCCAACTGGCCTGGACAGGGGGAATACAACATGGACAATGACACATCTGCTGTAAATCCGCTTATTAAAAGCGGCGTGGAACTTTGGATCTGTACGGTCAGGGGAGGAACCATGGAAGTGAAGACCACCCGGACAGAGATAAGCGGCCGGCTGCAAGATCTGGGTCCGGATGTTGATCCCATTACCGGCAGACACGGGGGCGAATTCGACCGCTTGGGCAACTACCTGATCAATCTATGGGAACATGTGGACGAAACCCGCTCGCTTTTCGATATGGCAGCGGTTGCTAACGTAATAAATCCCGGCTGGGCAGAACCCACTGTCCAATACGGGCCCAGGCTGATTAACAATGAGTGGGTGGTGGAAGAAGGAGCAATGGATTCCGTGATCTTTTTCAGGAATTATGATGTTGAAGGGGTGATGAATGATTTCTGGAAGGTCATGGAAGGATTTCCCGAGTAAAAAAAAATAATAGATATGAAAAAACTGTACTGTTTGCTGTTTTTGCTTTTTGCGGTTGTCTGTTCATGGTCACAGATTGAAATCCCAGGTGATACAATTCCCGGGACCATTGAACCCATCCCTTTGACTGAGATTACCTCCCAGTCCGCCCTGGTTACAGCTGGTCTGCTCAAAAAATCATCCCTGTTCATAACTCAGGATGACCGCAGGGCTGTCCTGACTGAAATAGATGACCTGAGTAAAAGAATAAGTAGTCTGCAGGATGAACAAAAGAATAAAGACCCAAACATGGTCGATTTACGTGAATTGGAAAATATGAAACGAATGTGGGATATTATTCTTGGCAGGGCAGAAACAGCTCAGAGTTCACTCAGAGGACAGGCACAGAAGATGGAGGAGGAACGGCTCATCCTTGCGGAATTGATGATCCGTTGGCAGAAGACATTTAATGTGGCACAGGAGCAGGATGCCCCGTCCACAATAATTGAACGCATTAATTTTACCCGGTCTGAGATCCGCAGCTTCAGCCAGACTATTCAGGATAACACTGATTTCTTGCTCATACAGCTTGACCGGCTGGCAGGTCAGCTCATCCTTATAAACCAGTCCCTCGCAAATATCAATAAAGCCCTGGCTGAGAGCAGCCGTGAAATCCTGAGTTTTGACCAGAAACCGCTCTGGCTTGATCTAAGCAATAAGAATGACACCCTGGTTACCCGGACCAGAGCTCTGGGTGCCGTCCAGAACAGCCTGGATGATATTCGAGAGTTATACCGTGACTTCCAGCTCACACTGCTCATCAACTTTTTTTTACTAATTATTATATTGATTGTCGTAATATTTCTTTTTACCCATCTCAGCAGATTCATATCAACAGACGAGGACTCCCTGTTAATCTCCGTGAAACAGTTGGTCCACCGGCCTGTATCGGCCGGATTTCTGCTGGGACTGGCCATCTCATTCACCCTCTACTGGAATGCCCCCGGGAGCATCCGGATCATCATAGCCATCCTGACCCTGATCCCCCTGGCCATCATCATTTCCGATGTGTTGCCCGCATGGTTCAAAAGGCCGGTATACCTGCTTATCATCATAGATGTGCTGATCAGGATCTATAACCTGGGATACCATGATTCACTGATCAACCGTCTTTCCCTTCTCGGTGTCAACATGCTGGTTATTATTATTTTGTACTGGATACTGAGGATAAAAAGATACTGGTCCAGGATCAGAGCAACCAGATTTGGTAAACTGAAATACTATCTCCTGCTGATGTCGCTGATAATAATGGCTGTGGCGGTTTTTGCCAATATTTTCGGTGCTGTCCTGCTTTCAGGACTCCTGGTATCAGCAACCATTATCAGCATTATCAATGTTTTCCTTTTTTATACCCTGTTCCTGATAGCCGACAGCCTGGTAATCATCCTTCTCAAAACCCGGATACTTAAAACACTGAATGTAGTAAGTAAATACTTTAATGTCATTCATATCCGGATCTCACGCTTGTTGTCCCTTGTGGCTATAATACTCTGGCTGGTATATACGCTCAGGGCGTATAATATTAATAGGCTCGTTTTTGAGTGGCTCGGGCAAGCTTTGTCAAAATCGCTGAAGGTAGGTTCCCTGGAAGTTACCATCTGGAACCTGATTGCTTTCTTTATCATCCTATGGCTGACCATGTGGATAAGCCGCCTGGTCAGGTATATTCTTGAGGATGAGGTGATGGCCCGGGTAGAAATGCGCAGGGGGGTGCCGGGAGCCATCACCCTCCTTGCACGCCTGTCGTTGATCACTGTCGGATTCCTGATAGCCATTGCAGCCACAGGGGTGGATATGAGCAGCCTTGCCATATTACTGGGGGCCGTGGGTGTGGGTATCGGATTCGGCCTGCAGAATATTTTTAACAACCTGGTATCAGGGATCGTCCTGGCTTTTGAGCGTCCCATCAATGAAGGCGATATCATTGAAATAGGGACCTTACTGGGGACCGTCATGGAAATCGGGATCAGGGCAAGCAAGATAAAAACATACGATGGGGCTGAGGTGATCGTGCCTAACGGCAACCTCCTCTCCAACGAGCTCATCAACTGGACCCTTGCAGATATGAAACGCAGGGCGGAGGTACAGGTGGGTGTAGCTTATGGAACCGATCCGCAAAAGGTCATCGACATTTTGCTTGGAATCGTTAATGAACATGAAGATGTGCTGAAGGACCCGGAACCATTTGCTCTTTTTACCGGTTTCGGAGATAGTTCACTTGGTTTCAGGTTACTTTTCTGGATCCCGGATGCACACCTTCGCCTGCAAATGCAGAGCAAGATCACCATACTTGTAAATCAGGCCATTAAAGATGCCGGAATTGAGATCCCTTTCCCACAGCACGACCTTCATTTGCGCTCAGGCTTTACCCCATCGGATGAATCCATCCGATAGATTCATCCGATCGGTTCATCGGATCGACCGATCTGATGGATTGGTTTATAAAGGAATTTTAATTTCAAACATCACTCCCTTTCCCGGTTCACTGTTACATTTAATGTTGCCATGGAGTTTCTGATTGACAAGGTTATAGACAATATGCATTCCCAAACCTGTTCCTGCTCCCTAGTTTGTGGTAAAGAAGGGTTCGAAAATTTTATTCAGGTTTGGTTTGGGAATGCATATTCCATCATCTTTGTATTGAATAAGCAGTTCATCCTTACCCGATTTTGCTGTAAGTTCAATTTCTCCTTTCTGTTTACCCTCAAATCCATGGGTGATACTGTTCAGGAACAGGTTGGTTATTACCTGTGAGCATGCTCCCGGATAACTGTCCAATTCCAGGGTTTCGTCTATATCGAGACCAATTTGAATTTTCTTGTTTTTGATTTTCGGATATAAACTGCGGATAATATCTTCAGTATACTCCTTGAGCTTGAATTTCCTTTTCTGCTCTGTTGACTGATCTACTGATACCTGTTTGAAACTCTGCACCATAGTTGCAGTACGTTCCATATTGGACAGGATCAGACTGGCCGATTGATTGGCCATATTCAAATATTCCTTAAAGGCAGTCCTGGAAATTTTGTTCTCTTTATACAGGTCGGCTATCCGCTTTGATTGTTCCAGAAGGTTGGAGGAAGCCGTAATACTGATCCCAACCGGGGTATTGATCTCATGAGCCACCCCGGCTACCAGTCCCCCGAGAGCAGACATTTTCTCCGATTCAATCAGCTGATTTTGTGTTAATTGCAGATTTTCAAGGGTAATCTGCAATTCCTCCTTCTGCATATTAAGTTCTTCGTTCTTATCTTCGATTTCCTTTTTCTGCCTGTTCACTTCAGCCATTCGCTTTTGAACTTTGGCATCCAGCATTCTCTTTACTTGGAAATTCTGAAGCAGTACACTCATTTGCTGTGTGAATACTGTAAATGAAGGGATCAGTTCTTCAGTGATCTCATCATAATAAGCATTTTTTTCAACAGAGATCCCGCCTATCAAAATTCCATTTAATTCCCCATCCTCCTCGAAAAATGGAGAAATGATTACCTGTGATAAACCCATTTTACCCATTGGTGTTTTTCCCGGGATGTTCTTTTCTATCAGAATTTCGTTCTTATTTTTAAAGTTTTTATCCGTAATCCACTTTAAATCGAGCTGACAACCCTTAACCAGGTCCTCATCCAAACCACATACCGCCTCAACAGTCAATGCTGCTTTTTCCTTATCAAAATATAAGATTGCACTGCATTCTAGCTCAAAGGTTGCAGCAACGGATTCTATGGTTATTTCATTAAACTCCTCAGGGGTTTCAGCCTGGATAGCCTTCTGGCTGTATGATTGAATGGCCATGAGACGTGCCAGGTCACGGTCGAGCTGGTTGCGGGTATGGACCAGGTCCTGTTCGACTTTAAGAAAACGGATTACCTGTCCCTGCAAATCGCCGCATCGGCTTTTTAATTCATCATATGATACACTATCATCACTCATAAGCGCTTATAAAACAAAATCGCAGATAAACACAGGTACAGTAATTTACAAATTATTCATCCTTCCTGTACAAAACAGCCAGGGCCGAAGTGAACTGGTGGGAATAATTCTGTCCTCCAATTTTTGCAAACTCCCCGGCTGAATAAAATCCCAGCCAGGATACATCTTCGCCTTTACAGATTGGGTATTGTATCATGTTGATGTACTCATCTTTCAGGATGCGGTTAAAACTGAATTTCCCCCGAAGGATGCAATCAGCATGATATACTGCCACAGGTTACCTTTCTTTCAATTTATTATCAATAATTTTTACCATACGGTCAGCTGAATTAAACATGCCTTCCTCATCCCTCCTGGCCAGCCAGATCCTTGTTCCCTCCGCACAAATTACAGGTAGCATGATACTACTATCTTCAAAACTATCCATGATACCAGACAGGACATATTTACTGCCATAAGTTTCATGTAATTCATCAGGTAATAATGTGGTAAAAACTACTATTGGCAGAATCTCCATGATCGTGGTGGTTTCAGGCATCCCAACTGTTCCTGTTACAAATTTCCAGGTGGGCTGACCATTCAATTCGAATACAATATGACCATCAGCTTTCGTAACTTCTATCGGCAAACCCTCCATGACTTCTAAGCCATGAGCTGCATGTGAAATAATTCCCAGAGTAGGATCCGAAAATCCAATCATTACGGCTCCTCTTTCATATACTTTATCATCCATGAATACATAGCAACTGATCCTTTTCATATTATCTATCGCATTCCCGCCAAAAATGCTTACTTCCTTTCCAAATACCGATTCAGTACCTTTAACAGCGCGTAGTGATGGCCAAACATCAGTAATGCCGGTTTGGCCATTTTTAATGCAACCATGGTAATGTACCCCAGTACTATCGCATACCTTCCGAACACTGTTAACCAGAAGAACCGGCTCACGTCATGAAGCGCCATATCAATGTAATAACAACCCAGGATCAGTACTACCATTCCGAGTACCCTGACCCATATATCTTTAGGCTTTTCAAAGCCGAAGAGAGGTAAAAGAAATCCGGGAACCAGTAGCAGGGATGCTCCCATGCCAAGAAAAAAGAATCCCCAGACAAAAATGCTAAGACTTGTTGCTTCCATGTTGTTAATGTGACTTCCAATATTTCTAATCAGAGTCTTATCCCCATTACTGTTATATCGTCGATCTGGTCCATTTCCGCCATCCAGTTTTCAATGTTAGTCTGAAGAATTTCTTTTTGTTCACCCAGATCTACATTATGAATATGCATCAGCAATTCCTTGAATCTGCGTGAAGAATACTTCTTGCCGGAGGGCCCTCCAAACTGATCAAAGTATCCATCAGTATATAAATAGAGCATATCCCCTTTACTGTATTCAATTTCCTGACAGGAAAAGTTATTTTCTTTCCCGAATGTGATCCCAACCGGAATTTTATCGCCTTTATATTCCTGTAGCTCTCCATTGCTTATTTTATACAATGAATTATAGGCTCCTGCAAATTTGATCTGATTCCTTCCCGGTTCTATAATGCACAAAATCATATCCATTCCGTCCTGTGTTTCATTGATCTCCCCTGTTTGCTTGAGAGATATCACCAGTCTTTTTCGCAAATGATCCAGGATTTCATTAGGGTTCAGATCAGAATTAAGATTCAGTATCTCTTCCAGGATGGTTATGCCCAGTATACTCATAAAGGCACCTGGCACCCCGTGTCCTGTGCAATCTGCAACTGTTACATATATCCTGTCATCCTGTTGATATAACCAGTAGAAATCGCCACTTACAATATCCCTGGGTTGATAGTAAATAAAATTTTCAGGTAACAGTTGATCTATGTAATCACTGGATGGGAGGATGGCAGACTGTATCCTCCTGGCATATTCAATGCTTTCAATAATTGCTTTGTTCTTACTCTTCAGCTCTGCCGTACGTTCAGCAACTTTCTGTTCCAGGAATTGTTTGTACTCCTCCAGTTCGGTTACAAATTCATAGGCCCTTATTCCTGCAAAAACAGTTGTAAACAACTTTAAGGAAGTCAGTTCCGTCTTGGTTTTGTAATCATTTATCTGATAAGATATAATCACCTCTCTTTCGGGTGCCTGACCGGGATGGCCCGTCCTGAGTATGATCTGAGTAAAAGGATTTTTCATTTCCTCCCTGATGTATTTCACCAGCTCCAGACCGGCATGATTGGATTCCATAACTACATCAAGCAGGATGATGGCTATATCCGGATTTGCGCGTAATATCTTTTTTGATTCCTCTGCTGAATAGGTATCTATAAACTGGATGTCTTTACCTTTGTATGTGAATTCTTTGAGTGCCATCCACGTAACCGAGTGGATATCTTCTTCATCATCGACAATAAGGATCTTCCATTTCCCCAGTTTTTCATCAACATCGGACCCTGTCGTTTCTTCTGTAAAGGAGAAGGTCTGGTTTTCATCCTCATGATCCTGAAAATCTGCGAAAAGATCATCGAAACTTTTAAGTTTCTCCATGACAGGACAGGTTAAGTTATTCTGGCCCCCTTGGATGCGAAAGATTCCGATATAGTGAGATATAATCCGGTGCCTTTGATAATGTATTGCAAGGTCTGGATCAAAGGTATGAATCGAAGGAGGGCTGTTCTAATTGATATGTAACATGTATTGACAGAATTGTAACATTTGTGATACATATGTTTAAAAAAATGTTACATCAGTAATATTCAGGACAAAAAAAACCCCCGGGTGATCGGGGGCTTATGGGATGACCAGCTTGTTTATTCCTTGGCCAGTAATTCATTTACATTCCAGGAGCAAATGTCAAACATCCAGTCCTCCAACTCGAGTGGTTCTTCAATAATCTCTGCATAAATCTTCGGTCCATCAAGCAGATCAAAGTTAAACATCCATCCTTCCAGGTTAAGCTCCTCATCCGGTATCTCTGTATACCATGCTGACTCCTCAACCATGTCAATGGCCATCATCCATGCTTCCAACTGGATCTCTGATTCTGCCGCTTCACTGAGTATTTCAACGAGTCTGGCACGTTTAGCCGCTTTGGTATTCATTTCCGGTTCTCCTGCTTCTATAAACATGCAGGAACAATAAGCCAGAACTGCTAATGCCATCATGTAGACAAACATGCGTTTGAATCCTGGTGTTTTACGTCTTTCCCTTTTTGTGGCTTTCATGATGTGGTCCTCCCAATATTAATTAATACTCTTTGAAATTCTTTTTTAATTATTTATTTGAGATTGTGAAACTTTCTGATACAAATATACCATACCTGGAGGTCCGAAATCTAGCACAATGGTATCAGTGTCTTAAACAGATGTAACATTCAGAGATTTCAATAAAAAAATTCCCCCCAGGTAACAGGGAGGATTTAAGTTTTGAGCAGTTAAACCTTGACGGAGGAGGAGGCAAATAATTCTATCTGTTCTCAGCTAAAAGCTCAGTCAGTTCCCAGCAGCAGATATTCAGCATCCAGTTTTCAATCTCAAGATCTTCTTCAGCAAGTTCTGCATAATATACAGGTCCCTCAATCAGGTCGAAGTTGAGCATCCAGGCTTCCAGCCTTACTTCCTCCTCCTCTTCTTCAAGAAATGCTATGAAATTTTCCTTAACATTTGTCATAGTGAATTCGAGGCGAACATCTGCATCGGTAATGCCTTTGATTTTTTGCTGTTCTGTTTTATCCAGAGCATAGTATTCATTCGATACAGAGAACATCCAGTCTTCAATTTCCAGGTCTTCCTCCTGGGCGTCTGCATAATATTCCGGCCCATCAAGCATTTCAAAATTGAACATCCATGCTTCCAATCTGAGTTCCTCTTCAATTATTTCTGCAAAACAAGTCTCACTGAAAATCAGCATCCAGTCTTCTATCTCAAGACTTTCTTCTGTAAGCTCTTCAATTGATGCCTTATTACATTCAGTTGTACCGGCTGTATTATTATCTTCCTCCGGTTCGCCTGCTCTTAAAATAAGGCAGTTGAAAAAAGCCATTACTGCAACAATAACCAGGTAGAGTGCCAGTTGGGTAACCTTTACGGTAGCTGTGGTGGTGTTTGCTGTGGTTTTCATCTTATGTTCCTCCTGTATTTGGTTTCAGTTTTTCTCTTTTGAAACTTACTATAACAAATATACGACAGCGAGAAGGGCAAAATCTAACAGAGGTATAACAAGCTTTGACACAGATGTAACAGAAATAATAAATATTGAGTATATTATTCTTATTATATAGTAAAACAGAGATCATGACAGCAAAAACAGTTTATATCATAGCTTTCCTGTTGCTGCTTGTTCATGGTATCGGACATATTCAGGGTGCTGTTTCAGGCTTTGGTGTAAAATTCAACAAGAAAACCAGCATAATATCCTGGCTATTGAAGGATCTCGGATCAAAATTGAATCATTGGATTTGCCTCCTCATGTATTTGGGGAGTGCTATTTTTGGAATTCTGCTTAACAATCACTGACCTGCTGCAATTTTCGAGAATTAGTTGTATCAATTACTAATTTATCAATCAGAAAAAAGTGTTATACTCTTATCCTTACAATATGTGAGAGCAATGTGGTTTTCTTCTCAACCAGAAAGATATCCAGATCCCAGCTGACTACATCAAAATATTATTTTGTGCCGGGTATTTTTAAATATCCCCTCTACATGCAATATAATAGATAATAGTTCGCACTATTTATATCAACCATCCAGTCTTCTAATTCCAGTTTCTCCGTTGTATTTATATGACTTAGTGAACTTCCTTGTTTTATATCATCGATCATCCAGTCCTCAATTACAATTTCAGTCTGAGCCATGATATCATTGTCTGATGAAATCATCCACTGCTCAATTTCAAGTTCGGATTCAGCCATAAATTCAGTATTCGATGTCATCCATTCCTCAACGCTGATTTCCTGTTCTGTTATATTATGAGTACTTATCTCCAGCATCCATTTTTCCAGTTTGATATCATCATCCGGATTTGCAGCTTTAAGACAAGCGCAGTTAAAAAATGCAATAACTGAAACAATTGTCAGATAAATAATGATCTGTAAAATACTGACTGAACCTACATTTTTATTTTTTTCAAGTATCATGATTATATTCTTTTATTAATTAATAACGCTTTTTTATAAAAGTCAGAATCAAATATAATGCTGTTTTCGGATATAAATGTCCTAATATCCAATATATTTTTATACAGATTAGATGGCAGTGTATGTTTCTAATAATCAAATGATTAATGAAGCGAATTCTAAACAGGTTCCAAACAAACATTTAAGATCGTGTATCTTAAACCGATATATTAGCAGAGGAAAAACCTTGATTTTACTGCTATCGCAACAAAAAAGCCCCTCTGCGGGGCTTTCAGGTTCCTGGTAGTAACTTGGTATTTATTTCCTAACCAGAAAATTATTTTTACTCAGGGATGATCCGTCTATCATCCAGTCTTCAACTTCAACCTCAGCCTGGACTATGATATCATTGTCCGTTGAAATCATCCAGGGCTCCAGGCGAATTGAACTATCAGTGATTAATTGTGAATTATCGATCATCCAGTCCTCAATGTGAACATCTGACTCGGCAATTAATTCTGAATTATCGATCATCCAGTCCTCAAGGCTGATTTCTTTTTCGTTTTCCAGTCTTATTTCTTCCTCCGGAGTTGCAGCTTTAAGAAAAGCGCAGTTAAAGAATGCCATTGCGGCAACAATTGCCAGGTAAAGTGCCAGGCGGGTTACTTTTACGGGGGCTTTGGTGGTGATTGCTGTGGGTTCCATTTTATTGAGTTTTATACTTGTTTGTTGTTTCAATAACTTACTGATACAAATATACCATACCCTGAGGTCCGAAATCTAACACTGATATAACAGTCTTTAATACAGATGTAACATTTATCCTGAGTTCACACATCCAAGCCTGTAAATGCACAAAAAAAGGACTACCTTTAATACAACAATCCCAAAAATCCCGAATTCATGAAACGAGCTGATTTATTCCATCCAAGGGTTTTTACTGACCAGGACTGGGCGGAAGGTTACCTGAAGCGAAATGCCAGGAACATTAAAATGGTGGGAGAAAGATTTGCCAGGCTATTGCATGCGAAAGGATTTCAGGGAGGGGCAGTCCTGGATACCGGCTGCGGGTTCGGAGCAGTGCCCATTGAAATTGCGAAAGCCTTTCCTGATACAAAGCTAACAGCTATCGATCTAAGTGACCCATTGCTTGACATGGCCAGGAACTTTGCTGAAAAAGAAAAACTATCTGAAAAAATCACATTCACAAAAGGTGATGTACATAAACTGGAATACCCGGATAACTCCTTCGACCTTGTGATCAATACTTTCATGTTGCATATTGTTGAGGATCCTGTATCCATGCTGAATGAAATTGAACGTGTATGTAAACCTGAAGGGATCATTATGATTACTGATCTCAGGCGTATATGGCTGGGGGCTGTAATGAAAAAACTCAGGACTGCCTTCACCCTGGAAGAAGCACTTGAGGTAATCCGGCATTCCGGTCTCAGGGAAGGCAAGCCATCAAAAGGGCCTTTCTGGTGGGATTATATGGTCCTGTAATAATCCATTTTCAATACGTGTAAGTTGCATATTTAAATTATGTTATCTATATTAGTAAGCTCTTACGTTTTTATTTACGTATATAAGACATGAATTATATCCGACAATTGGGAGCAGTAGCCATTGCAAGCAGGCTGAGGGCCTTGAACGATGTACTTGTCAGGGATGCGGTCAGGATTTATGAGGAACAGGAAGTTGATTTTGAGCCACGCTGGTTTCCCCTTGTAATGCTGCTGAAAGAAAAAGGGCCTCTTTCAGTTATGGAGATTGCTGAGCAATTGAATATGACCCATCCTGCCGTGAACCAGACATGCAACATCCTGGAGAAAAAGGGACATATCAGAAGCCTGAAGGATAAAAAAGATAAAAGAAAACGCATCATCCACTTAAACGACCAATGCATACAACTGACCGAACAGCTGGAGCCTTTATGGAAACACTTTGAATCTGCAGTTACTGACCTTTTCTATGAGACACAGGCAGATTTCCTGGATATTCTGTCCGAAATGGAGGAGGCACTGGACCGCAAGAGTATGTATGAAAGGATCAGAGAGCAGGTTCGCCAGTCAGAGTACGACAGTATTGAAATCATCAATTATCAACCGGAGTATGGCCGCAAGTTTCTTGAACTTAACTACGAATGGCTGAATGAATATTTTGAAGTTGAGGAAGAGGATGACAGGTTGTTGAAAAATCCTGATGGTGTCATCGCGGATGGAGGAACCATTATTTTCGGGGCCTGGAACGGTACCATTGTGGGCACTGTTGCATTATTGCACCTCAGTGATGAAGAATGTGAGCTGACCAAAATGGCCGTTACCAATAAATATCAGAATAAACAGATCGGGAAAAAAATGATGGATTATGTCCTGGATATTGCCAGACAAAAGAATTACCAGAGAATGATCCTGCTGACAAACCCTGTACTTCGTAAGGCGGTAGGATTATACAAATCCAAGGGGTTCCGGACCACCATCCCGGTTCCTACTCAGCTTGGTGCATTAAAAAGACTTTCAATCAAAATGGAACTTACATTAAGTTTAACCAGTAAAATATTTAAGGCATGAAAAACAGAGTTAGAAGAACAGGAATAATTGCATCCTTCCTTTTAATAATTTGTCTGCTTATCCCGGTGAGTGGGCAGGAAACAGTTATCAGTATTCAGAAAGAAGAAATCAGCCAGGTAGTGGACAGTGCCGCGAAGTTTATGCGGGATTACTATGTCTTCCCTGACAAAGGAAAAGAAATCTCCGATGTACTGCTCGACAGGCTCAAAAAAGGCAAGTATGATTCATTCAGCGATCCACAGGAATTTGCCGGACAACTGACTGAAGATCTGCGTTCGGTAAATAATGACCGGCATATAGGAGTCTCCTATGCACCTGAGTCAATCAGGCTTTACCTTGATTCACAGAAGGACCAGGATAACAATGAATTTGAAAAGGCAGAGCTGAGGAACAACCAGTTTCAGAATTTTGGGTTCCAGGAATTGAAAATTCTTCCTGGTAATATTGGCTATCTTGACCTTGAGTATTTCAGCGGAACCAAAGATGCGGGTCCTACAGCAGTAGCAGCTATGAATTTTTTTGCCCATACGGGGGCACTGATCATTGATCTGCGGACAAATGGAGGGGGTAGCCCGGAGATGATCCAGCTCTTAAGCAGTTATCTATTTGAAGATGTTGAACATCTGAATTCATTTTATGTCAGAGAAGGCGATAAATACAATCAATTCTGGACCCTTCCCCATGTGCCCGGCCCCAAACTGATTAAAACCGGTATCTATATTTTAACAAGCAACCGTACATTTTCGGCCGCAGAAGAGTTTACCTATAACCTGAAAAATATGGAACGGGCAACCATCGTGGGTGAAACAACCGGAGGAGGAGCCCATCCTGTTGAAAGGCATCTGCTGAATGACAATTTCTCTATGTCTGTTCCTTTCGGGAAAGCAGTTAACCCTGTTACCGGGACTAACTGGGAAGGTACGGGCATAGAACCTCATGTAAAGGTGCCGGCTGATCAGGCTCTGGATAAGGCAAAAATGATGGCCCTGGAGAATCTCCTTAAAACGGAGAAGGAGGAGCGCTATAAAAACCTGTATGAATGGCAGCTTGAAGGATTGAAGGCAAAGCTTAAACCTGTGACAATATCAAGCAAGCTTATGGAAACTTATTCAGGTGTGTATGGTCCAAGAAAAATTTCCATCCAGGACGGACAGTTGTTTTACCAGAGAGAAACAAATCCAAAAATGAGGATGATCCCCATGACCGAAGACTATTTCAGGTTCGAAGAGATAGATTATTTCAGGCTAAAGATCATAATTGAGGACGGAAAAGCGGTTGCTGTTGAGGGGCACTATGATAACGGCGATATTGATAAAAATGAACGGAGTAAATAAATATAGAAATTTCTTAAGAGTATTCTTTTCAGGTAAAATGGATCAGCAGAACTGATCCGGTTTCGAGTGGTTATACCCCTAAATCCCCTGCTGTGAACCGGCAGGGGATTTTTTGTTCGCTGGTTATCAATCATTTATTGCCTGACCCACCAGTTGTCTGAAGCGCCATCCAGTCTGATCTTTCCAGGTATTCTGTGTCTGCTTCATCAGAACACCTATGATCTGCTCCCGGGGATCTGCGAAGTACTGGGTATTAAAATAGCCTCCCCAGCTGAAGGTCCCTGAACTGCCCTCACCCCCCATGGCCTGTCCTTTTTCGGTGAGTACCCCGAATACCAGTCCGTTATATTCCGGCACATCACCCCAGATATTTGGAAAATGATTACTCATTATGGTCCTGATCGTCGTTCTGCTCAGGATCCGTACCCCGTTTAATTCACCTCCATT
>CAZILN010000418.1:0-6284 GCA_964540005.1 uncultured Bacteroidaceae bacterium
AGCTGGTTGGCTTATCGATTGACGGACTGTACAGCCATATTGCCTGGCTTCGGACAATCAAGGAGAAAATAGAATACAAAGGCATGAAGGATATTGAAGTGACCTTCCCGCTTATTGAAGACATCAAAATGGATGTTGCAAATATGTACGGGATGATCCAGCCGGGTGAAGATAATACCAAAGCCGTTCGTGCAGTATTCTTTGTTGATCCCAAGGGGATTATCCGCACCATCATTTATTATCCTCTTAGCCTAGGCCGTAATTTTGATGAACTGCACCGGGTACTGATCGCCCTTCAGACAGCCGATGAATTTTCATGCGCCACACCGGCAGACTGGAGACCGGGAGATGATGTGATCGTACCGCCTCCAGGTTCCTGTGGTACCGCCAAAGACAGGATGGAAGGGAAAGAAGAAATGCATTGCTATGACTGGTTCTTCTGTACTAAAAAACTGGATAAGGAAAAAGTAATGAAGGCAATATTGAAAAAGTAAGTTTCCAGAAGACTGATCTTCAGGCTGCCATCACCCAATGACAGCTGTCAGGTATATTTAAAAGACCGTCCGGGTAAAATTCCGGGCGGTTTTTTTTATCAGGACAGCAGTTCCGCAGGAATTTTGTAATTTGTTCCACGGAAATATAAACAGGATATGAAGATGAGGCCTCAATCTAACCAGAAACAGGAAGGCAGTTTCCTGATAAAAAATCTCAAACCAGTTTTACATGAGGGTGAATATGTTTTCTGCCAGGTTCAGGATATGGCAGCCTACAAAGACATTCCTCTAGTAGGAAGCTTCAGGGAAGAAGAGGGCATAACCCTCATTATGGATAAGAAATCTGCTGACCGGCTGGGTCTCGAATATTATTACATTGGTGCATGGATCACCCTGCAGGTAAATTCCTCCCTGACCTCCATAGGTCTTACAGCTGCCGTTTCCGATGTGCTGGCAAAAAACAAGATCACCTGCAATATGATAGCGGGGTTTCATCATGATCATGTGTTTGTCGATCATGTTAAAGCTGACCTGGCCATACAGGTGCTGCGGCAATTATCCCGGACCGTTTAAACCTGCCAGCCATTTTACTATAATTTTTCGATATCATGAAAACATCACTAATAATTATCCTTGCCTGCATTTTTGCCTGTGGTACTATGTTTGGACAGGATGCCGATCCCGAAGAACCCGGCTTGAATAGTATTCAAAAAAATTCCATCTATCTTGAGATCCTGGGCAACGCTGCGGTATGGTCAGCTAATTATGACCGTATTATACCTTTTAATAATAAGGTGGCTATGTTTTTAAGACTTGGAGGTAATGAATATCATGGAGTTGATACAGACAAATTGAGTTTCAATATACTGGGCGCTACGGGTATTCTTTATGGTGGCCCCGGAGGTTTTTTAGATACTGGAATAGGGTATACACACTTCACAGGCTATCCTGACCGGCTTATTATTGCAACAGCAGGTTACCGTTTCCAGGGTCCTAAAGGCCTGATCTTCAGAGCTACCCCCATGTATATCTATAATACTGAAAAAGGAGATGTTTTCGGAAACTGTTTCTGGTTTGGTTTATCATTCGGATATTCCTTTTAAAAAACAGGAACTTTAAGATAAAATCACGAAAATTCAGAGTAATTTTATTTCAATATGGAAAACAAAAAGATATCATTACGATCAGTAATTATCCTATTCATAATTCTCTTCTCAGGATGGGCCTGTGATAAATCGGGAATCCCAACGGAGTTCAGCTCTGGGTCCGGTGACCTCATTATTAAAAATGTATCCATCATAGATCCGGTTGGTGAAAAAATCCTTCCCGGAATGGACATCATCATCCGTGCAGGGATCATTGAGTCTGTCGTAACCAGCGGGAGTGATCCAAGCATAAAAACAGATCTTGTTATTGATGGCAAAGATTTTTATGCAGTCCCGGGTTTTGTAAATTCCCACACTCATCTGTGGCAGCACCTCTCAAGATCGGTCAGTCCATCCGAACAGCTCCAGCAATGGATACCCAAGGTATACAAACCTGCATTTCATATGACCGATGAGGAATTCTATGAACTGAACCTGGCAGCCTCCTGTGATGCACTTCTTCATGGAATTACGACTGTCCTGGACTGGACGGCTAATGCGGACGAGGGCAAGGTGGAGCAGGTATTAAATGCCATGATCAGTTCCGGCCTGGGCGGAGCAGTTGCATGGCCGCATACGACTGTATTCCTTCCCTATGAAACAGAGAAGCGTGAATTCGAAAGGGTGCGATCCTTTGCACGAATGAACAATCGTGACCTCTTTGCGGCACACCTGCCTCCCGAAAGGATTCCCATACCCCTCCTCTTCGATGGTATTCTGCTTGCCAGGGAGACAGGAGCACCGATAGCGGAGCATATCATGGAAAATGTTCAGTGCCAGCGTGACTGGCTGTCAACCGTAAAAGCTTACCTCGCAAAACAAGGGGATAGCCTGCAAGCAAATGACAGGAAATACCTGGAGAAAATTGCCCGTTCCCCGGTTCCCCCTTCCATAGACGCTATTGCCGCTATGTCTCAGAATGCGCGCATAGTGCTTGACCTCATACAGTCCAGGCCCAAAGGTGAGGCAGATTATAACAACAAGGACATTAGTTTTCTTAAAGAACTGGCAAAACATGCCGGTCCGAGTTATATCCCTTTCCTTGAACACCTGGGTGCCTATGAGAACGGTTATGTATCGGTACACAGTTCATTGTTGAGACCGGAAGATATCGCCATCTATCAGAAACATAATGTAATTATTAATCATAATCCTGAAAGTAATGTTTACCTGGCCAGCGGTATAGCCCCCATATCCAGCTTCCTGTTAAAAGAACTGACCGTGTCACTGGGCACAGACGGTGCAGCCAGCAACGACCGGATAGACATGCTTGCAGCCATGCGCCTGATGAGTCATTTGCAGAAGGTGGTGGCCCTGAATGTACCCCTGACTGAAGAACTGAATTCGTGGGGCATTCTGCGTATTGCCACCATTTCAGGTGCAAAAGCACTCAAACAGGAAGACAGGATAGGGTCAATAGAGGAAGGTAAGGAAGCAGACATCATACTGATCCACACCGGGTCTTTTGAGATGCAACCGGTCACTGAACATCCCTCCTGCATAGCTGATCTGCTGGTAAACAGCGCTGAATCCAAAGACATCCATTCGGTCATCACTGATGGGATGGTCAGGGTATGGGACGGCAAACTCGTTAATGTAAATGAAGAAGACCTCGCACGCAGTGTTTCAGAAATCAGAAAGGCTGCTATTTCAAGGGTCAGCAGAAGTAACAGTGGCAGGTCCTGGATTGAAGTTATCGATGTCACGGATCCGTCAATACCGGTAGTCCGTTATCGTGCCATGTACCCGAATTACCTGGTAGACCTGGATATCACCAACAGCTCTGATATTCCTCTTGCCGTCACAGTGGTCATCTCGGATGCTGAAAAAGCAGGGAATAATTTTTATGCGGATGAAACCAAAAAACGTTTTCCTTCGGAATCGTATGATCCGTCCAGGATCAAAGAATCGATTATTGTAATATCACCGGGAGAAAGCCTATTCCTGGATAAAGAATTCGGCGGGGACCCGATGAAATTTGTTATGTCAAAAGAGGCCGGCTCCATAGACAGTTTCCTGATCAGCCTCCCGGATGATCCGGAATGGGAATGGGCCCTGCGGGCCAATATATACCTTGAGACAGGTATGGTGAACACAATATCTGAATAATCATTTTACTGTTATGATCGATAAAATAAAGATTGAATCCGTGATCAGGGATACCGGTCTCAGAGATTACAAATGGATGGACCCTCGTGAGGTAGTGGTCTCACAGTGGGTAAGAGTGAAATGCATGTTTGGCTGCGGTGATTACGGCTATGGAACATGTCCGCCAAACACTCCTGCTGTTGACGAATGCCGTGAGTTCTTCAGGGAATATTCACAGGGTCTGGTCTTCAGGGTCAGCACCTTTGCTGACAGGGATAATTACCCTGTCAAGTGGTCTCGGCAGATGACAGACAGCCTGCTGGAGATAGAACGGAAGATATTCCTAATGGGATTTGAGAGAACCTTTCTGTTAAACCAGGCCTGTTGTGCAATCTGCAAGGATTGTCCGGGTAACATGATTGACTGCATCGATAAGCAAAGGGCCAGGCCGAGTCCGGAGGGCTTTGCGGTAGATGTCTATACCACAGTGAAAAAGTTCGGGTACGACTTGCAGGTTGTCTCGGAGAATCCTTCAGAAATAAACAAATTTGCTTTTATCCTGATCAAATGATAACAAGAATATGGCATGGCAGGACCAGCCCTGAAAACGCTGATTTATATGAAAACCTGCTTAAGACTGAAATATTTCCGGGAATAGAAAACAAAAATGTAAGCGGTTACAGGGGCCTTCAGCTATACCGGCGACCCCTTGGCGATGAAATTGAATTCCTTACCATTATGTGGTTCGATTCATGGGAAGCTGTAAAAGAATTCGCCGGGGAAGATTATGAGGCAGCCTATGTTCCACAATCGGCAAGAATGGTTCTGAAGAGCTTTGACCAAAGATCCCAGCATTACGAGATGATGTATAGTTCACTCTGAGAGTCCGTACACCCGGTAATGCATCCCGTCGTACAAAACAGGATACCTGAGGCTGTCAGTAAATCCTGACTGGTTCACAAACAGGTACTGGGCACCATCCCGGATGAGTCCCTGCAGTTTCGATGTATCTGACAGGGTGGGGTTATTTACTGTCCATCCTTTCCTGTGTGAAAAATACAGTTCCTGCGGATTGCCACCACCATTGATAATTATCAGATCATCTCTCGTACTCACCAGATCGGCAATTGCCTCCAGTTCAAGTTTATATAGCTCTGAATCTTTGATGAAAAAATCCTGGTACTGGTTGGCTATTCCTTCAAGGACAATAAGTGCCAGTATCAGGACTGTCCACCTTTTTCTGAGCAGCGAAAGGGCATAACCGGCACATAGGGCCATTACCGGGGTAAAGGGGATAATATAATAATTATGCTGTGAAAAGATACGGCCGGCCTTGAGCATAAATACAAGTAAGAGTATGAAACTTATTCCTGTTATCCCTGCAAGCAGTTTCATCCTGTTTCTGACCATCAGTAATACTCCCCCGAGGAAAGCTGCAAAAGCTATAAAGGAATAGAAGGAAGTGAAATAGAATTTTTCAAGGGTACCCGGCCAGTAATCTATCAGTTCCCTGATTCCCACACCCAGGCTGACAGGAATGTACAGCATGTTTCCGTATTCACTTATCAGGTGCGGTACCCAGATAAAGTACCAGAGAAAGCCTGATCCGGATATAAGGATTCCGGCAACCAACAGGAGTATTTTCCGCTTTTTTAATACCTGCGGTGAAATAAGCGGAATAAGCAACAAACCAAGGTAAAGTATTGAGGGAAGTTTACTGAGAACACCGGCAGCGGAAAGGATAATATACAGGATCAGCCAATAAGCCTTGCCGTCCATGATGTATTTATAACAAAAGTATAATCCTGTTATCACCAGGGATACACTGAAAGTATCAGGCATGATCTTCCTGGAAAAAGCAAACCAGATGGAACTCAACAATATAACTGTTGCATTAGATGCAATGGCTTTGTTGAAAAGAAAAAGTGAAAGTCTGTAAAAATACCAGATTCCCAGGCTGCTGATGACGAGATTGATCAGGCGCCCGTACCAGAGTTCGAAACCAAAAATCCCCGCAATCAAAAAAATAAGATAATTGAATAGCGGGAACTCTGATGCTATGATCCCTTCCCGGTTACCCGACATATCCATCCTTGGATACAGTATGTTTGCATCTGTTTCCAGGAAGTTCCTGGTTACCATACCAGTAAAGCACTGGCGCCAGTTATGGCCGGTCTCCAGCGGAGGATTGGTAATACCAATCAGTCTGACCATGAAAAACAGAATGATCCAGAAGCGGATATCTGTAATTATAGGCCTGCTGTAATCCTTAAAATTCACTGCTTATACAAGTTCAAATATTTTAGGTTTTGCTGTATCAAACAGGAAAACCCTGTGAAAATCAGTATTGATCTTCCAGTTCTGGATCTTGTTGTGAAGATTAAAGTTCGTCCGGCTTTCAATTCTCTCGCAGGTAATTATCAACCATATCCTGTCCAGTTTCTTTTTCCGGTATATGGGGAGTTTATCTTCCTTACCCGAAATTGTTTGTTCCATTATCTCCCTGTTCAGTTCAATATCCTCTGACTTGTACCGCCTGTGAAGTGAAACCGGAGGC
>CAZILN010000419.1:0-9043 GCA_964540005.1 uncultured Bacteroidaceae bacterium
GTTTCCTATTTATTTATATATTTGCCGCCAGTTTCAATATGGTTCCTGATGGAATAAATACATAATTGTGAGTACAAAGAAACAAGAACAAGAACAAGAACAAAAGCAAAAAAGGAAGACCTGGGATCATCCCTGGAGGTACAGGGAGAGTTTTATGATCGTCCTGGAACTGATATTACTGGGACTGATCTTTGAGGTTCTTACCAGGGGAAAGGGTGCACCGAAACTGGCATGGCCAGTCAATATTTTTGTAGGTGCAGGCATAATAATCCTTTTGATCCTTATTTACACCCTGTACAAAAAGAAACCCATAATAAGATGGCTGTCCAGTATACCGGCTGCCATCTCTGCCATTACATTCTTTGCCTTTGTAGTATTGTTGTTGGGTTTTATTCCCCAGGACAATCCTGAGGCAGGAAGGGTAGTAAGTATGATAGGACTGACATCCGTTAAGAGCAGCTGGCTGATGATGATCTCCGGGATGTATTTCCTGGTCACACTCGGATTCGTAGCCATTCGCAGGGCACTACCCCTCAACCGTAAAAATCTTGGATTCCTGATTAACCATGCCGGTCTCTGGATTACCATTGCCGCCGGATATCTGGGTTCCGGAGATCTGCAGCGATTAAGCATCTCCCTTATGGAAGGACATGATTTTACCAGCAATGCTTATAATCAAAAAACCCAACAGGTAATTGACCTTCCGTTTTCAATCAAACTGGAAGACTTCTATATCGATCAGTATAATCCCAAGATAGGATTGCTGGATGCCCGGACCAACACCTTATACAACGAAGATGAAAACTCTTTGGTACTTATTGAAGATAGTCTCAAAACCAGTATACTCCACTGGGATCTTCAAGTATTGGAGTACTGGCCCGATGCATTGCGTGGCATGCATTCGTTTTACAGGACCGATAGTGTCGGGAGTGCGCCGGCAGCCAGAATCATTGCGATCAACAAGATGACCGGGGATACCACTGCCGGGTGGGTTTCAAGTGGCAGTTTTCGTGTGAGGCAGGAATACATGATGCTCGATCAGCATTACTATCTTGTTATGTTGTCTCCTGAGCCCAGGAAATTTGCTTCTGATATCATCCTTACATCTGAAGATAAGGAAGAAATAGCATTGACGCTTGAAGTAAATAAACCATTTAAGTATTCCGGTTGGAAACTATACCAGCAGTCATATGACGACAGGATGGGCAAATGGTCTCAGATCAGCATCATTGAAGCTGTGAGGGATCCCTGGTTGCCTGTTGTTTATACTGGTATATTCCTGCTGCTGGCAGGTGCCGTTTATTTGTTCTGGAAAGGAAGAGAAATTAAAGAATCGTAAGCATGGAATGGGTAAATTTTCCGGTTTTTGCCGGTATCACTTTTTTAAGCTGGATCCTGGGGGTCTCGATGATTAGCTTTTCGGGTAAAGGAAAAACCGCTGATATTCTCGGCCAGGTTTTCATACTTGCAGGTATTGCCAGCCTCGTATTATTTGTTACAATATTATGGATCAGTCTTGAGCGTCCTCCACTGCGGACCCTCGGGGAAACAAGGCTATGGTACTCCATATTCCTTCCTGCAGTAGGCTACATTACATGGATCCGCTGGAGGTATAAATGGTTCATTGCTTATGCTATCGGACTGGCAGGATTATTTTTGTTCATCAATTACCTGCACCCTGAGAATTATTCCAAAACACTCATGCCTGCCCTGCAGTCTCCCTGGTTCGTCCCTCATGTTATTGTATATATATTTTCCTACGCCCTGCTTGCAGCTTCCTCCCTGGTAGCCCTGAAGGGATTATATCAGCTGTACTTCAGTGAGTTCAGTCCAAAACCCCTGCATCTTGCAGACAATCTTGTTTATGTCGGCTTTGCTTTCCTTACACTTGGACTCCTGTTCGGAGCACTATGGGCAAAGGAGGCCTGGGGACATTACTGGACCTGGGACCCAAAGGAAACATGGGCATTCCTCACCTGGCTGAGCTACCTGGTCTATATGCATTTCAGAACCTTTCAACCCAGTAAGGTGAAGGCGCCCCTGTGGGCCCTGAGCCTGGCTTTTATAGTTCTTCTGATATGCTGGTTCGGGATCAATTACCTGCCTTCGGCCGAGAACTCCGTCCACGTTTACGGGGATTAAGTTATAATTTTGCGAACTCAAAAACCGGGTACCCTTTCACACCCTGATCATTATAATAACTTATAAAACGGAGTTTATAGTAAAATCCTTCTGTATCCCTTATAATATAGTTGTTTTGGGTCTTTACCTGGTATACCGCTGTATTACTGCTTACATCGACAGTAACATCCTTCCACTCATAGCCAATAAGATCCTGGCGTTTACTGAATGAGTAAACTGACAGTGAGTCATATGTAATGTCGTTGAATTCATTAAGAGAATCAAGAGCGGCCATAACCTCGTACTGATTCAACAGAACCCCCCTGACAAAATATGGTGTCGGTATACCGTCATCCGTATAAATTATCGATCCGTACTGGGTAAAATGCAGGTCCCACTGCTCCCTAGGTGGCTCGTGTACTACCTCCCTCCCTCCGTCTGAGAATTCATAGTATTTGAAATTATACTGAGGATCCTTTACTATAATGACTTCAGTGCTATCCATGGTATGGTAGGGTGAAAATACAAAACGGTAACTCTCCCGGTCAACATCAATAAACCGGAGTTTCCACATGGGAGTATACCCGATCCCATCATATTGTCCCAATACAAAAACTTCATTGCTGTACAGGGTATCAGATCCCTCGAACTTCACCCATTCCCCTACAGCAGTTGAATCAGGGTTCCCGTCAGATTTATCGAATCTCCACTCATCTATTGCTGTCGAAGTGACCGAAGCATCCATATCCCTTGAACCGGTTCTGAAAATACCCCAGTAATCAGCTGAATTAACAATTATGTGCCAGTTGGAGGCACCGCAGGCAAAAGCTATGTTCCACACTGAGTTCAGACCGGAATTTACTATTTCATTGTTCCCGAGATCGAAAAAGGATTGAGTTGTATATATAGATTCCTCATATGCATAGGTCAGTTCATCACCCTGAATATGAGGCTGCACCTCATCATCTTCCTCGAAACAGGAACTCAGGACTGCCAGGAACAGCAACATAACAATTAGTAAAGTCATCCTGATACGGTCCATATTCCTAATATTTATTTATCTGGAATTTCATGCTCACATACAATGTTCTTCCCCAGCCCACCGGGTAGGTACCTGATCCTCCGGCAGTATGAGCACCCGAGCCAATGCCCGCAGATTCAATATTCTTATAATCAAACAGGTTTTTACCGCCTATTCCCAGGTTGAACTTATCAGACCAGAATGATTTATTCAGTGAGACATCCATGGTATGGAAGCTGCTGATATATCCTTCCGATACCTGTCCTGATTCATCACGGTAGAATTGTGGCAGCCTGCCGGTGTATTTGTAATAGACTGCCATCACCAGGTTCCTGCTAAGCCAGTTGTATGTCATGTTTGTGGAGACATCAGTACTATAGGAATAGCTACTTCCTTCTGCTCCCTCGATACTGCTTTTCCTGCCAATTTCTGAAACTCCTGCTTCAAAAGTGAACCTCGGGTGCAAACGGTACCGGAACTCAACCCTTCCCCCGATTGTATTGTACCTGTCTATATTTACATAGGAATACAGGGTCGCACTGTCAATGGCCAGGGAGATCCTGTCCTGGATGCTGTTATAAAAGAGACTGCTTTTTATCCTGAACTGGTTAAAACCCCGGTCTGTATTCCATTCGGTTGAAATGTTGATATTATTTGAGTATTCTGCTTTCAGATCCGGGTTGCCCCTCAGGTTATGGTTAATATCCACGAAGAAAAGATAAAGCTCCTTGAGTGATGGTGCCCTGAATCCCCTGGCCACAGAAGCACGCAGCAGGATCTTATCATCCGGTGTCCACCTGGCATTAAGGGATGGGACAAGAGGTGACTTATAATTCGTATTATAGCCATACCTTAGTCCGGGCTGAAACGAGAATCTCTCATTGGCCGAATGAAACTGCAGGCTGGCAAAAAGCGCATAATCACCGATCTGCTGCTCATCGTCCAGTATCCTTTTCCCGGCTCCGCTCTCAATATTAATATCATAACCCAGCTGATAGCTCAGCAATGAACCCAGCTCTTCCTCAGTATAAAGTCCCCTGAAAAGAATAGCTGAAAATTCCGAGGTGTCATGCTCCGAAGGATCGGGCAGGCTTATCCGGGACAGGTCAGTAAGGTTCTTGAGATAAGAGTTTTTTATCCTGTTATAACTTGAGTATGATAATATAAAATCAGCATTTTTAGTCTCAGAGAAGCTGTAGGTGGATGATAATTTCTGGGTCCATCTGCTGGTAATGAAATAAGCATCAAAGGCTTTTTCAAAATATGGCGGCAATAATGATCCTTTGTTCTGGATGGTTTCATCAAATATCTGCAGGTCAAGTTTTATCCTGAAATTATCAAGAGTATAAAGATAATACGCATCCAGGTTATACTGAAGCCGTGGTTTCCATTGCTTTGAACGAAGGGTGTCATACTCCGAAAAGCCTGAAAAGAAATTGCGGGATCCGGATACTGAAAGACTGCTGTTCTTATACCTGGCCACTCCGCCAAGGTCAAAATTATAGACTCCTACTGATTCAATATAGGAATTCTGCCAGAACGCCAGGGTGTTCCTCGTATTTTCCCTGGTAATAATATTCAGGGCACCCGCCAGGGCATTGGATCCGTATATGACTGACATGGGTCCTTCTACCAGTTCTATATGATCCACATTATGCAGGTTGATCTGGGTGAGATCAATATTACCGTTCATACGCCCGATAACCGGGACCCCGTCGATGAGGATCTTTACATGTTCCCCTGATAAGCCCTGTATGCTCATGCTTGATCCGAGGACGGCATCATTACTTATCCTTATATTCAATTCGTTTGAGAGCAGATCAGTCAGGTTGGTAGCTCCTTTCTCCTGTATCTTCATATTGTTTATAACCTGCACATCATATATTGATTTGTCAGCCTTCATGGGAGTATACTGGGCGGTAACCACCACCTCATCCATACTGTACATGGTAGCTTCGAGATGAATGACCCGGCTTTCTCCGGCATTCAGGGTGTCAATAAGGGTGGTGTAACCAATAGCTGTGACAGCTATCTGAATGGGTTTATCTGTATCGATTGACAGTTTGCCATTAGCATCTGCCACCTCGTTCATGACCAGTTCCTTGTCTATGCTTTCTGCACAAACATGGGCAAAAGCCACTGCCTTTCCGGTATTTTTATCAAGGATTTCCAGTTCTACCTGTGCCTGCATCAATACAGACGGAAGCACCAGGAGAATTGTCAACAGTATATATAATTGACTTCTCATTGCAACTTACCATTGTCCGGTAAAATATTTTGGGCATTTTTTGCAGGATATTCTCTCCTGCGGTCTAATACTCTTTATCTGAAATATGGTCAACCACTCTTAACCTGAAGTGTGGTCAAAGCTGCTTTTATTTTACCAGCAGTCTTTGCTCCTGTGTCGCATTTCTGCTCCTCACCTGTATAATATATAATCCTGTCTCTAAAGAGGAAATATCCAGATGTACGGGATCTGAATCCTGCCTTCCGGTAACAGAACGTTCCAGTATCAATTTCCCGGTAATGTCATACAATTTTATATCGTAAGAATCATTGCTTCCTTTATTCCACGAAACAAACAGGTCCTTACTGGCAGGTGAAGGAAAGACCTGTAATTCCGAACCTGCCTTCAGACCGGGAGTTGAAGAAGATGTCGTACCCCACTCAGAAAGTCCGGCCGGATAGGTGTATAATTCAACTCCGGCTGCAATATTGGCCCTTATTCCTGAACTGAACTGTTTCGTCATGAATGCTATTTCCCAGTTACTACGATTGGCATGCGCGTGATCTCCCCCGGCCAGGCTGAAATATACTTCGTTAGCATAATAAGCCCCCATTACCAGCGTATCATTCATGACATCGCCCGGTGAATCACCCAGAAGCTGTGTCCGTATCCCAACCCTTCCCAGGCCGGAAATACCGCTTTCAAAAAAAGTTACCTGCATTTTATAGATATCCCCGTCTTCTTTCTTTACGAAATAAACCAATGTATCCAGCGGCTGAATGGACATGCCTGCCAGCTCATACCATGAATTGCCGATAGCAGCAATTGAGTCTGTGAATTCGGTGGTATCGGCCAGTGTGGCTCCGGCCGCCGTAAGGCTGTCCGCAGCCTCAAATACTGAAACCTCCAAACCCTCATTCACCAGGAATGCCGTAACGACATAATTCATCTCCTGGTGATAAATCTTGGTCAGCACCAGGTCCCAGGAATCAGATGCAGGTTCGTTTTCAACGATCTGTCCGTCCGAAAGAGAATAATCAATGAAATTAACAGTACTGTAATCGTTACAGTCAATTTCAACGGAAGTTTCATTCTCACCGTTAAGATCTGCGTACTTGAACGAAAATTTATTTGCGGCCGAATTCTTCTCTACGATCCACAGCTTTTTATAACTCGCGTTTAAAAGCTTAATAATATGGAAGGAATCAGCTGTAACACTATGTGTCAGCATGTTATATATGCCCCAGCCATAGTCGGGATGTCCGGTCTGGTTATAACTGAATGCCCCTTCTTCCCAGGAAGCAGTCGAATTGAACATCTTACCCCAGCTGCTCATTCCGGTGGTATCAACACTCTGTGATAATCCGGCTGGGCTTATCAGTGCAACCAGTATTGATAATATTAATATGTTTCTGTATCTCATCATTTTAAGTGTGTTTTTTGCAGGTATATATTTCTGCGAATATACAAAATATCAAATAACATTACCTGCCGGAAATCCCGGCAGGATTCAAAAGTTCAAAAAAGATAGGTTTTTGCTTATTGATTCCTTCAAATTATCAGGCACTAATCATAAAAAAACCCGGAACCATAATTACTGGTCCCGGATCCGGTATCAGAATAATTCCTGAATGAAAAACTCAGAATGTCTTCATGTAATTGACGATGTGCCAGATGTCTTCATCTTCCACCTTATTCTCATAACTTGGCATCTCATCCCTTCCAAACTTTGACTTGTAGAACATCTCTCCGTCAGTCTGGGCTTTGTAGGCATCTCCTGACATATCACCGGGGTGAGTATCCAGTTGCCTGGCCTTGACGCCGTCGCCTTTACCTGCTTTCCCATGACAGGAAGCACAGTGCTTTTTATACAGCATGGTGCCTGCCTGGATGCTCTCATCATCTCCCTTGGTGGGATTCTTCATGGTCTTGAATTTGGCCGGCACTTCCCATGGTTTCTGGTAATTGACCGAAACCATGGATAAAAGAAATACTGCCATGGCTGCAAGCAGCATAACAGCGGAAAGTTTTTTCATTGTGTTTTTCATTATTTTTTCCTCCAAAAAATTAATCATAATATTTAATACTGCAATTATATAAAATTATGCTCATTTATCCGTGCTAAACCACCATAATCATGCCATAATTTATTTTGTTTCTAATTTCCTCCCCATTCTATGTATACGGACCAGCTGAATAATAACAAATAAATAATGCCCCCAGACACCTGCAAGCATTATTGAGAGGGTTATGATCATCCACATCGGGGCTATCTGGGACCAGAGTGCCCGGTACGATGCAGGTATTTCATGATGTGTAGCAATACCCCACTGTATCCTTTCCCTTTTTTCAACATTGCCAAACATCCAGTTATCATCAAACCGGACAACAACCTCAAGGTAACCTTCGAAATCCCCGGGAATGTCATCAGGAAACTCTATGCTGATCTCTCCGTTTTCATCCAGGAATTCCTCACCTACCGGAAGATCACTGAACATGCGTGATACGAAGAAATAGATATCCTCATCAGCTGCAGGTACCACCTCTCCATCCTGCATGATGCTTGCTCTTGCAGTTATGGTTTGAACCGAGTCTATCAGTTCAAGGCTGATACTCAGGTTTACATCTTTTATAATTACTTCCCACTGCGATTCAGCAAGGGTATCATTACCCGAAAAGCTGGCTAGAAATGTAACCATACCATCTGAGTCTTCAACGGAAGTAGGAAAGTCATCAAGACTGATCCGGGTATTACCATCTTCATCGGTCACACCGCTCCCAAACTGGATGACGGGGTCTACTCCTGCCGTAAAGCTGATTTCCTGTCCGGGCAAAGGAACAGGCTGCCTGTTCTCGTAATAAACCAGGCTGGCTGACAGGACAATGACATCATCCGTATTTTTCAGGTAGGACATTTCCAGCACCGGTTCAATAATTCCGGCATCCGATTGGGCCAGTATGCCAGACAGGTTTATAATCAGCAATACTATTACTATAATAACTGTACTGCTACGTTTCATTAATCTGCTGTATTTCATTGATCTGTTGTTTTATTCCAGTATGATATCCGGTTTTTCATCTTCGTGGCACATTTCAGCAATGGGCATTATCGGTACCAGTTTGGCTATCAACATATAAAAAATGCAAAAAATGGCCACACCTGCCAGCATCAAAGCCCATTCCACCCACGTAGCTGAATAGTTCGTCCAGTCAGGACGGCTGTCCTGGATCGGCAGGAATGGAGTCTCCAGGGTGGGAATGACTATTATATACCGGTTGATCCACAGAGCAATAACCGAAATGCTTGCACCTATGGTAATGTTTCGTATTGTCCGAAGGCGTTTAAAACCAACAACAATAATAGGAATGAGAATTCCCACATAGTTGGCAAAAATGAACATCCAGTAAAATTCAGAAAAAAGTTTATCGATCAGGATGGTATCCATCTTAACGGAACCATACCATTTGGTAAGGTAGTCGCTGAAGGTAAAATAACCGTAGAAGGCTGCTATGACCAGCAGAATGGCACCTACATTAACGAAATGCCTGTGAGTTATATATTCTTCAAGATGATAGATCTTTCTGAAGATATACATCAGAATAATCAAGAGGCCGGTTCCTGAGAAAATGGCAGCGATTACGAAATAGGGCCCGAATATGGTACTGTTCCAGCC
>CAZILN010000420.1:0-18335 GCA_964540005.1 uncultured Bacteroidaceae bacterium
AGTATCAGTCCTGATACCTCTAAAACGAGAAGCATTAATTTCAGATAAATGCTCAGCTGCCTGATCCAGTTAAGTGAGTATTCCAATCCATTATATAACATTGGAATAAATACCAGGGTAAACAGGGTACTTACAGAAAGACCACCGATAACCGTTACAGCAAAGGGAGGGCCTATAGCCTTAACATATTCGGTATTTCCCATAGCCAGGGGCAACATGGCGACACAGGTGGTGATCACTGTAATAAGAATTGGTCTTACCCTTGACAGGCCGGCATAGATTATGGCCCGGGACCTCCGGTACCCGTCTTTTCGAAGGATGTTAACGAAATCGATCAGGATAATTCCGTTGTTTACTACAACCCCCAGCAAAATGAGGAAGCCGGTCAGGGTGTTGGCATTGAACAGGGAATTTCCGGTAATGGTCAGGAAGAAGAAGGAACCGATAGCTGCCAGCGGTATGGAGAAAAGCAAAACAAAGGGTGTAATAAAGGACTCAAACACAATTGCCAGTATCATATAGACCAGCAGCAAGGCTATGAGGATCAGATATTTGAACTCGTCAAGCTCCGAATCTTCCTGTACCAGCTCGACGGCTACACCCGGCGGGATGCCTGCAATCCGGATTACATCTTCTATCTCCTGGCGGGCATACTCCAGCAGGTCTTTTGAATCATAAACATCGTCTATATACTGATACCGCAGTTCTATCTGTTTTTCCTGGTTGATGCGGGAGATCTCCCGCATGCCGCTGGCATAAAAAATATCTGAAAAACTCTGAAGTTCAAACAGGCCTTCCTCATCAGAATCAGGAATGCCCAGAATTTTCAGATCATCCATTGTCTTATTCTCATTGGCATCCTCAAAAAGACTTTCATCATATTTGATAACTATTTCATACTCCTCAGAGCCCTGCCTGAAGGTAACGCCGGACCCGACTTCATTCTGAAAAGTATTCAGTTCACCCATTACCTGGCTGAGGGTAATATTGTAATCAGACATCAGCAGGGTATTGAAATCCAGATGTACCTCAGGTTGATTGTCACGGATTGACAGGTTGACCCTGTTTATATTATCCAGTTCCTCAATGTATGATTGCAGGGCTTCTGCCACCTCCGTCATAAGGTTAAAATCCTGGCCCTTAAGAACAATATATTCTTCATCTTCCCCTATACCCATCAGCTCCGCAAAACCCTCTGAGCCACCACCGGCACCACCCCTGGAGCCGGGAGAATTTGTCGGTTCCTGCAGGCTGATGGCTGTGGATTCCAGCGCATCCATTTTTTCACGCACCTCCCCAAGGATAACACCGAATGTCCGGTTGTCAATATCCTGGTAATCATCATGCAGCATTACAGTTACCCGTGCTTCTTCTTCCTCAATATTGGAAATAAGGTCTTTCTTCTCTTTAATGTCTCCAAGGCTTTCTTCAATCTTTGCTACCAGTTCATCCGTAGCTTCCAGGGTGCTGCCGGTTGGCATACTTACGTAAACCGTTATCTGGTTTGTCTCCAGCTCGGAGAGCTGGTTTACAGACACCGACATGCAGGCGATTACTGTTACAAAGAACAGAACAAGCACGCCAATTATGGTGGGGGCAGGATTTCGTAAGGCAGTTTTCAGCAGGAAGAGGTATAATCGTATCCCCCGGTTATCCATGGAAACTTTCTGGTATACTTCTTTTGTCTGCCTGCTCCTGCGTGTAATTATGAGCTTGACAATCATGGGGATCAGCAGAAGTGATACAAACAGGGATACGAGCAGGGTCGAGATAATCGACACTCCGATATGCTTACCCAGTAACTGTATCATATAGTTCGATGAGAACACAAAGGGCAGGAATACGGCAATAGTGGTCAGTGTGGCGGCCACAATGGATCGCCAGACTTCCTTTGTTCCCTTCAGTACGGCTTCGGTGGGTTTATATCCGATTGTCCGGAGCCGGTAAATATTCTCCAGGACCACTACCGAAGTATCCAGCAGCATTCCTACAGCGAGAGCAATACCTACCAGGGTCAGGCTGTTTATGGATACACCAAAACCGAAAAAGAAATTGAAAGCAGTGTAAATCGATACCGGCATGGCTAGGGCAACAATTACGACCAGGCTGATATTACGGAGGAACACCCAGAGAACAAATACTGCGAGCAGACCGCCCATGAGTGCCAGTTTGATGATCTGGTCTATGTTCGTCTCCATGAGTTCCGCTGTATCGTCCTGCACGATCAATTCAATATCGAAGGCACTATACTTCTGGTTAAGACGCTTGATCTGGTCCCTGACAGTGTGTGACAGATCTATGGTATTGGCCTGTGCATCATTGATTACTACTATCGTTACGGCATCAAGGCCGTTTACCCTGCTGTAGGTATCTTCTTCCTTCTCCCCGTAGTAGATCTCTGCGATATCTTTTAACTGGACAGGCTTGCTGCCTCTTCCGACCACCAGGTCCTCTATCTGGGTAATATTCTGATAGTCGGCATTCAGGTATACAAAAAAGCGCTGTCCTTCTTCTTCAAGCTTGCCACCATACTGGCGGAGATTCATATTCCTGGAGAGGATGTTTCTGACTCGTGAGGGTGTTATTTTATATGCCTCACAGGCTGCTTTATTCAGAATTATATCAACTGATTTTTGCTGCCCTCCATAAACCTCGATGGCTGCAATACCATCTATATTTTCCAGTTCCGGGATTATTTTCTGGTCCACAAAATTCCTTACCCTGACAGCTCCTCCTGATCCCCTGGCCTGCAGGCTCATCATATTACTGGTGGCCATCTCGGTGTCGATCTTAATTACCCTCATGGTGAATTCGTCTGATAACTCACTGCTCAGAGCTGCAATGCGTTCATCGAGTTTCAGGTAAGCATATTTCAGATCGGTATTATTCCGGTAGGAGATGTATACGGTACCCCTTCTCCGGCCGGCACTGGATTCAATAAGCTCTATATTTTCAAGGGCTGCGATAGTGCTTTCCACGGGGATTATTGCCTTCTGCTCCATGTATTCAGGCGTCACTTCAATCATGGAGCTGACCTGGACATAAAGCATGGGAAGTTCTGCGTTAGGAAAAATCTCAACCTTAAGCTGCTGGTATGATATATAGCCAAGCAGGGTAGTGGCTATGAACAGCATTGAAATGAGGATTTTTCTATCTATTATGGAGCGCATTAAATTAATTTCAGTTTCAGATCACCTGTGTCATTTTCAGTCCTCCGGCTTACCATCAATTTTGCCGGACCATTTTAGTTCAAGCTGTCCGAACAACATGTAAACACATGGGATAACTATTAAGGTCAGAATGGTCGATGTTGTCAGACCTCCGATAACAGCCCAGGCCATTGGGGACCTCAGTGCAGCACTTTCTCCGAAGCCAAATGTAAGGGGTAGCAGGGCCAGGATAGTTGTCAGAGTGGTCATGATAATAGGCCTGATGCGTCTTTGTCCGGCTGCTACTATTGCTTTTCTCAGTTTCATCCCCTCTTTCCTGAACCGGTTGATTGCGTCAACCAGGATGATCGAGTCGTTTACGGCAATACCCACCAGCATAATGATCCCTATAACTGCCATTATGTTAAGTGCCTTGCCCTGCACATAGAATATTGCTATTGCTCCAACCACTGACAGCGGAACGGTAAGCAGGATTGTAAAAGGGTGAATCAGGCTCTCGAATTGTGATGCCAGTACCATGTAAACCAGTACCAGTGACAGTATCAAGGCAAAAGCAAGGCTTTTCATGGATTCTTTACGCATGGCCTCTTCTCCTGAAATCCGGTATTTATACTCGGGGGGGAATTCGACTTCCTTCATTCCCTCAGTAATTGTTCCGGCCATTTTATCCAGGGGGATATCCTGGTCCAGGTCCGCAATGATTTTCACAATGCGGTTCTGGTTATTGTGCAGTATCTCCCTGGGCGAATTACCTATGGTGATCCCGGCTACTTCCCTGAGCATTACTTCACTGTTATTTACCTCAATTGCCAGGTCTTCCAGTTCTTTAAGGCTGAGATCCCCCAGTTTAACAGTGATATCTTTAAGTTCACCTTTCACATCCATCTGTCCGGCATTGGTCCCCTGAAGTTTTTCGCTTACGCGGTTTATCAGAGTGCTCACATCAATATTCATCAGTCCGGCCCTGTACCTGTCAATTTCAATATTTACCTCAGGTGCTCCGCCCTCAATGGAAGATGTAATATTATGAAGACCCGCTACTTTTTTCAGCTTATCAATTACAGAGGCGCTTAATTCTTCGAGGACATCCATTTCTTCTCCTATCAGTTCAACCACCAGGGGGGCTTCATCCGTTCCGAGAATGGATTGAAGTGCTGTTTCCTCCTGCCTGCAAACAATCAATATGTTCCGGTTATCTTCGTAATACCCGGTTAGTGCCGTAATTAATGTTGATGCAGGGATCCGGCCCTCAGGGTCCAGCTTTACCTTAATGGTTGCCATATTCTGGTCATCGAAAATATCATCTCCACCTGAAGAGAGTCCGGAAGTGGGACCAATTTCACTGTAGATCAGCTCAACCTCATCCCGGGCCATCTCCCTGACCAGGTCCTCAATGCTTCGCACTGCCCCTGCAGTACGTTCCAGCCGTGTTCCCTCGGGCATTTGCAGGTCAATATAGAATTCCCGGATCTCTGTTTTTGGCATGAACTCTGAACCCAGCTGTTGAAGCATGAGCCAGGCGGATCCGATTAAGACCAGGGCTCCGAGTATGATCCACAGCTTAAAGTTGAGCGCCTTCTCGAGAAAACGTCCGTACCGGGTGAACTGGACAGATTGTTTCTGCCTTCCGGAGAAGGGAGACCTCTTGCGGTACAGCCTGGTATACAGCATCGGGATGATCAGAATGGCTACAACAAGGGAACACAACAAGGAAAAAGCTACCGTATAAGCCTGTTCCCTGAAAAGTTCTCCGGAAGCGCCATGCATATAGACTATGGGAATAAAAACAACTATGGTGGTTAGCGTGGAAGCGATAATGGCTCCACCTACCTGTGAAGTACCTGTAATGGCAGCCTCCTTTGCTGACTGTCCCGCTTCATGGTTACGGAATACGTTTTCCAGCACAACGATAGCATTATCGACCAGCATACCCGCCCCAAGGGCCAGTCCGCCCAGGGTCATAATGTTCAGGGTCAGATCGGTGAAATACATCAGTGTAAAAGTGGCAATGATGGATATGGGAATGGCTGCGCTGACAATGGCAGTAGGCCCTATTCTCCGAAGGAAGATGAATAAGACAAAGACCGCGAGTATGATCCCGCCAATGGCGCTGTCCCGGACTTCACCTATGGCCGCGGAAATAAACCTGCCCTGGTCTTCAACTATGGTGAATGTAAATCCGGGAAGTGCTTTCTGCATGTCAGCAAGTGCCAGGCGCAGATCATCAACGGCCTGGACCGTATTGTAGCGCATTTCCTTATAAATGCTGAGCCCTACACAGGATTCCCCGTTGAGCATTATGGAATTTTCGAGTTCTTTTGTCTGATAGGAGACTGTTGCTACATCGCGTAGGAGGACAGGAACCCTTTCCCCGTCCAAAGATTCCGCAGGCGGGCCCAGTCTGAGGATTATTTCCTCCAGGTCCTCTATCTGCTCCAGTTCACTGAGTCCGCGGACAACATATCGCCTGCCCATCTCTTCAATGGAACCGCCTGAAACATCCTGGTTAAAGCTCTGTATTCTGCCGGCAATTGTTGAGAGGTCAATATTATATGATTTCAGCAGGTAGTCGCTTGTTTCAACTACTACTTCGATTTCTTCGGCCCCGTCAATATCAACATCTGCTATCCCTTCCAGCCTTATCAGCTCATTCTTCACATAATTTTCTGCCACCTTCCGCAATTCGTTCAGATCATCGGTCTCGGTATGTTGAAAGGCTACCAGCATAACCGGGTCTGCATTGGGATCATGCTGGGTAATATTGATCTCATCAAGTTCACCGCCCTGGTTAAATCCCGAAAGAGCTTTTGACAGATCCAGGAAAGCTTCGTCCATGTCTTTTTCCCAGCTGTACTCCACTTCTATCCGGGCCATACCGACCCTGGAGACAGAAGATACGTTCACCACACCACTCTGCCTGATCGCTAGTGCTTCCAAATTATCAACAAATTGTTCCTCCATCTCTTCCGGGGGTTTCTCGCCGGATTTTAACTCGATAAACAGGCGCGGATTATTCAGGTCAGGGAACAGGTCTATACCCAGCTTGCCAAATGAAATATATCCCAGCAAAAGGATGGCCAGGATAATCATGCTCACAGATACCGGGTAGTTGACAGAGAATTTAGTTAAAGCTTTCAGCATTGTCTTGTATCTTTTATCTTTGTGGTTTGTTAACGCAATACCTTTACTTTGTTAACGCAATACCTTTACCCTGGAATTGTTTCTCAGCGTCTCGAAGCCTTTACTTACAACACTCTCGCCTGGCTCGATCCCGCTGATTACCTCAATGCTGCCGGTGCTTTCCAGCCCGGTAGTTATCCTGCGTTCATTGGCCACACCTTTGTCCACCACAAATACTGAGCGCACCCTGTTCCGGCTTACAATAATATCTTTCGGGATTACAATAGTGTTTTCTGAGCTATTGATTACAAGATCTGCTTTAACAAACATTCCGGGCAATATCTGCTTCTCATCATTACTTAACTGTACAAAGCATTTAAAGGTTCTTGCATCAGGATCGATGGCCGGAGATATCTGTGTGATCTCCCCGATAAGTGTATCCTCAGGATTGGTATAACTGGTTACATAAACCTTGAAACCGTTTTCAACATTGCTGAAGTATTTTTCAGGAAGGTTGGTCTCAAGGTACAGATTCTTATAATCAATCACTTTTACCAGTTCTGTACCGGTGGCGACCCTGGTACTATTCGTAAAATAGGGCAGATCGGAAATAACTCCGGAAAATGGAGACTTAATAAACATCTTTGCAAGATTGATCTTGCTGCTTTCTATTTCATACTCGGAATTAATGAGGCTAATCTCTGCGTTTTTCAGTTCACGCAGGGTTGCTCCCCCTTTATCATACAGGGATTGTTGTTTTTCATATTCCTGTTTGGAAATTTCATATTCAACTTCTTTGGATTTGATTCGCAGGTTATTGTAATACTCTTCATCCTCCAGTTTGATGATTGTGGCAGCTTGCTGAACCCAGTCCCCCAGGACATAGGATTTCCCGGTAGCAGGATTGGTTTGCAGTTTGTATTTCCCGGCCATCTCCGAGGACAGGCTTACCTCCTTCATGGGGTAAACGGTTCCCGTGGTATGTATGAATTCTTCAATTGATGAGATTCCGACTTCAATAACGCTGACGGGTACTTCAACGCTTGTTGAAATATCCGATTCAGGTCTGTTGCAGGAAAGCATGATCATCAGCACCCCTGGCAGTAAATAATGTATTGCTTTTATAGCTTTCATTCGTGTCAAATATTATGATTAGTTGTTGAGTATCTCTTCCGGTATGATGGAAACCTTGTTTTCAAAGTCGTATAATGACTGGATCTTCAGGTTGAGCAGCTCCAGCTTGTAGTCAATAATGGCATTCGTCAGGGACATCTTTCTGTCGGATAACTGGTTCTGGTAAATACCCAGGTCCAGGCTTGTCAGATCACCATTGCGGTACCTTTCCAGGTTGATATCATATGTAAGTTCGGCATTTTCAACCGTCTTGGTCTGAATGAGGATCTGGTTCTGAAGGTTCTCCAGGTTCCGCACTACCGACCTGATGTTAACCTGTATATCTGTCTTTTCTATTTCAAGGTCGATCTCCGAACTCTGAAGGTCTGCTTCAGCCGCTTTTATTTCTGATTTTCGTTCACCCCAGTCGAAAATGGGGATATTCAGGGTTAGTCCCACACTCGGGGTGCTGGTTGGTTTGTCCATCAGCATTGAAAATTCTTCATCATTGGATTGTATGCCCAGGGATGCCGAAATGGATCCTTCAAATTCATTGGTGGTTTTTGCCTGTATCAGGCCGATGGCGGAATTTTCAATGTCTATCTCACGTTGCCTTAGTTCCATCCTGTTGTCGAGTGCGTGCTGTATGGCCATATCCCGGTCAATCTCAACGGTGTCAGCTTCGATAAGGGTGACGATCTCGAATTCATCCGTCAGCGGCATCCCTATCAGCACCTTCAACTGGTCCATCATATTCATCAGGTTAAGCTGGGCGTTAAAAACATCAGACCGGCTGGTGGCCAGGGTAACTTCTGACTGGTAAAGTTCCTCCAGGGCTGCCAGTCCTCCTTCAACCTTGTTGCGGATTATCTCATGACTGTCTTCATTGTTTTTCAGTTCTTCATTGGCGATATTCAACCGCATTTGCCTTGAATAAACGGCATAAAAGTACTGTGCCACATTCTGTTCCAGGCTCAGTTTTTGCAACAGGTACCTCAGTAAAGCAGCTTCATAGGCCGTTTCAACCTGTTGCAGCTGAACCTTTGTCCGGTTATAGGTAAATATGGGCTGGTCGAGTACCAGAATCAGCCGGTTGTTATACGTTTTGGAAACGGGATCCTGCGCAAAGGCTGATTCAGTAAAACTGTAGTCATAAGAAAACCTGTTCCTGAGGGACAAGGTACCGTCTGTAGGCAAAATTCTCTGGTTTACGGAAAGGGTACCTGCAGAGCTGGCGGATTCATTCAGGAACCATTCGCTGGTCTGTTGGTCGAAGCGGTTGGTTTTTTCATAATCGAAGGGATTCAGGGTCAATCCGAACTGTGATTTCAACCTGGCGCGCTGCACATTAAGTAATTCCCGGTTTCTTACCAGTGACAGCTCTGTTTGCTGCATGGCCGGACTGTTCGCAATGGCAATCTCCAGGCAACGTTCCATTGTCATTAACTGCTGGGCCAGAAGTACCGGAGGCTTAGCAGAAATGATGAATAATAAGAACAATAGCCGGTAACTTGTTTTTATTACTAACTGGTTCATAATCATTGTTTATTTCTGAGTTATGAATGAATGTTTTTATTTATCTCCTTACCCATTTAACGGCATCGGCAAATATCCGTCTTCCATCAGTCCTGTTCGATAATTCTATCCTGGCAGTATCCGCCGGAAAATGAAATGCCCCTAATTTATTCCAGCCGTCTTCAATATTTTCAAGTTTGAATTCTATTTCTTCAGAACCTTCATTTGAGGATATGATATAATGGTAATCATATCCCTCGTCTGCGAAAGGCGGTCCCCGCCTCTCCCCGGAACCCGGGGGACCCCCACCACCACCCTGGTTTCTCTCTCTCCGGTTCCTGTCCGGGCGGCCAAGCATTGCCGTCATGGGAACATAGATATATACATCATAAAAACCTGCAGCAGGTAATATGGTAGTCCAGGTGGCCGTATTCCCCCCGGATCCTCTCCCGCATACCACTGCCGATCTTATTGCTTCACCATAGAACCCTGAGTGTGCTACCGTTATCCAGGGCGACGGCGTCCACCACTGGTTGATACTCTCGTATTCTATCTCTTCACTCTTCTTTTTATAGGATTCAATCAACTCTTTTAATTTGCTTTTATTGGATACTGTCACATACTGAAATCCCGGATCCTCATTATCCACAATATACTCCCCGTCGATCTCCAGGGTCAGGGGTTTATCGGATATGCGCTCGTATTCCTGTATATCGGCATACCGCACACTTTCTGCTGACCTGAGAAAAGAGTTAAAGGTGGATGGGATATTTCCGGAGATCAGGGTATTTATGGTAAGCATCCGGGGTTGATCATAGAAAACAAACTGTACGTCTTTGGTGACTCCAGCATCCAGTTCGATCAGACGCTGCTCGGTAGTCATGCCTCCGCCTCCGCCTCCCGGGCCACCAAATTGTCCGGGCATTCTGAAAGTTGCATCAACCAGTCCTTTTGCTTCACCCGTATTACTTATTTTGAATTTAACCAGGTACACTTCTCCTATTTCATCCCTGGTTTGAACAAACTCAGGACTGCTCATTAAGAAGGTAGCTATTTTGCCTCCTGATTGTATGGTTTCAAAGTAAGGTTCAATTTCAACACCAAATTCCCGGTTGAAATCTGCAGCAAACTGTTCAAAGTAAATTTCATAGAAGGCACGATCTTCAAGATAATAGTATAAAAAGTTGTCGAATTCACTTGCACCTACCCTGTTTCTTAATGCAAGAAATATGAAACTGCCGGTTTGTTTTACCAGTGAGGAGCTTAAATCGTTGTCCGGATCAGAAAATATTTCAATCATGGATTTGTCACGCAGTGCCAGGTTTGCCCGCTCGCTGTCGGTCATACCGCCGGTAAAACTCTCCCTGGGTGATACGGTGAAGCCTTCTTTCAGGTAGATCTCCAGCATGGAATTGAAAAGGGGATATTCAGAAGAACTGATACCGGTAACATAGCTGTAATAAAGTGGGAAGACGCAGTAGGGATTTTTTTCATACTGGTTATCTCCCTTGAATATGATCAGCGGTTCCCCTCCCTGTCCCGGAAATGAACTGGCAGTGATGGAAGCTCTGAAAAATGTCATCCTGAGAAAGCGGTTGAACATATCTGTTTCAATCTCCTTTTCCGTCTTAACTTCATTGTTACGCCGGTTGTCGCGTTCTTCCCTGTACTTGTAACGGGCAAAAGCCATTGAGCTAAGGACAGAACCTTTTTCAGGAAGGAAAATCATCTCCGGCTGAATGATATCTGTTGTCTGTATCTGGGGCCTGTCATAGGCATGGAATTGTATGGGGGTTTCCACGAGATTGATCCTGCTGAAGGGGTAGTAGAGATCCAGTTCCTCAATTTCGTATTCATCTTTTGCATCCTTGATCAGATAACTCAGCGTATCGGAAATGTTTGAGAAAAGACCGGAGAAGTAATCGTGTCCTGGCTTAAGGAAGAGATTGTACTCAACTCCTTCTATTTCAATACTTCTTTTTTCAAATGGCCCAATCGCAAGGGAGAGTGCATTCAGATCCATTTCCGGGCTGAAGTGTGTTATTTCATCCTCGGTGACTACATTTCCCGGGGCGACAGGCATGAGACCGCTGTTGGGTTTAACTGATAAGGTATAGCTGACAAAATCAAGCTCCCGGGGCATAAAAGTCTTCTGGTTGTAAGCTACCCCTGCAACAGGGTACCACAACATTTCAGGTGTCAGTAACACGTAGTCGCTGCTAACTATCCCTGGCTTTTTATCGATCGACGCTACAACTATACGTTTCCTGGCTACTAGTTTATCCTTTGGTATATCAAGATAAGCTACCGTTTCATCGGGTACACCGGAATAATAAAATGAATAGCTTGTTCTTCTGAGCCCGGCCAGTCCTTCTTCAGGTATAATAAATATAAGCTGCCTGTTCCTGTTGAATTCTATGCTTCCGGCGACCGATGTGATACTGTCTAGTGTAAATCCGGGATTTAAAGAAAAGATAAGGGTATCAATTATCTGCCTGTTTGTATTTCGTACAGTTATTTCTGAAGAAATCTCCAGCTTTTGTCCCTTCTGAGCAAGATACAGATCGTTGGAAATGATATCCACAATGGATTTTTCTGCATACTGGTTGTTGAGTGACAGGTAGAATTCTCTTTCCTTGTCCTGGTTTTGATTCAATGAATAATAAGAGTAAGCCATTGCACTCCCGGATGCTATAAATACTACGAATGCTAGTACGTTAAGGGCATTCCACCGTCCTGTTTGAGGAAGCCTGCTGAGGAACCTGATCGTGGCAAATATAAAGCCCGTTCCCATTAAGAGGTAAGCCAGGCGGTGCAGATATATCTTATACGGGTCCCCGAACCCGATAAAATCGGAATAGATCATTGGGAGGTTAAATGCCAGGTAATCCAGGAGTCCGTATACCTTATCCTGGAAATAAAAGAGGGTAAGGCCTATATAACCCAGCAAGACTACAAAGGTTACAGCCTGGTTGCGGATCAGGATCATAAGGAAAAATGAAAGTCCGAAAATAAATACCAGCGTCGGGATAGTTATCAGCAGGGGATAATACAGGTAGGCCTGCCAGATCACCGGAGTATCCTGCCTGACAAGGTTAAATACCAGGGCCATCAGAAGAGCCAGAACCACCAGTCCGATAAACAGGGCAAGTATGCCCAGTGTTTTGCCTACTACATATTCTCCATTGGAGATAGGTCGCGTATATATTACCTCGGTGGTATCAAGTTTTTTGTCCCGGCGAAGAAAATCAGAAGCAAGAAAGACAGCAATAATTGCCTGGGCTACATTAACAAAGAGGACATTGAAGTAAGGCAGGTTTGCTGCAATGGCCCTGTCTATCCATCGAGATCCCAGGCTTCCGAAATATCCCATGTTTGTCCCAAAAAGTATCCAGAGGGCTATGAAAGAAAAAATACGGAAGAACCAGCTTCTGAAAAGGATCTTCCTTTCATATCTTGAAACAGTGCGTATGTTTTGAATATTTATCAAGCGTGCCAGTGGTTTAATTTGTTCTCCATGAAGTGCACGTATGCATGTTCCAGGTTGGGATGCACTTCGGTGACTTCAATGTCTTTGGGTCTTTCACCGACAAATTGAATTTCCCATCCTGTTCCTGAGGGGATGGTTGATATGACCGGATAATTATCCTTAAGATGATCATATTGCTCCTGCGATACTATGGCGTGCCAGACAAAACCATTGGTGTCTTCAACCAGCGCATCAGGAGGACCATTGAATACCAGGTTGCCCTCGTCTAATAAAGCCATCTGGTTACAGGTGCTTGAAATATCTCCTACAATATGTGTTGACAGTATTATTATAGTACCGGTATGGCTTAAATCCGATAATATATTCCTGAAGCGTATCCTTTCTTCTGGATCCAGGCCGGTAGTCGGCTCATCAACAATAATAATTTTAGGATAGGATATCAGGGCCTGTGCAATTCCCAGTCTCCGCTTCATCCCTCCGGAAAGTTTATTGGCCATTCGGTTCCTGACATCGATCAGCCCCACGCTGGTCAGCATTTCATCTACTCTGGCCTCCCGTTGTTTTTTTGATTTCATGCCGGCGAGCCTTGCTGAATAATCCAGGAACTCCCAGGAGCGGAGTTTGGCAAAAAAGCGGAAATCCTGGGGCAGGTAGCCCAGCATTTTTCTCACTTCTTTACGCTGTTTGTGTATTTCTTTACCGTTTATCAAAACCTGTCCTGATGTGGGTTGCATAATGGTAACCAGGATGCGCATCAGGGTGGATTTACCCGCTCCATTGGGGCCTAGAAGGCCGAACATGCCCTCCTGAATGGTAAGATTAATATCGTTGAGAGCTACATGCCCTCCCGGATAAGTTTTGTTAAGATTTTTAATGCTTATTTCCAAGGTCCCTTCTCTAAGCTGTGATTTTTTGCTTGTATTATCCTGAATATGGATATTTGACCAACTGTAATAACAAAGGTTTAAAAGACGTTCTCATTATTTAGGACTTGTTAAAGCTAGTTAAACCTTTTTAAAATTAGCCTGTCTAATTAGAACATCGCAGGACCTTACAAAATTATATTATAACCATTAAATCCCGACAAATGAAACATCTATTGAAACTAAGAACCTTAGTCATACTTATTGCATTGACTTTCTGTGCTTTTCCAATCTTCGCACAGCAGGGTCAGGGTCAGGGTCGCGGACAGGGCCAGGGTCAGGGACCTGGTTTCAGGGGACAGATGAGTGAAGAAGCCATAAAAGAGAGAGTTGAAAACACAGCAGTAACACTGGAGTTAACAGAGGAACAGAAGAAGAAGGTATTAAAGATTGAGTTGGATTTCTTTAATAAGATGCAGAGTTCCAGGCCAAATTTTGGAGAAGGGCGCCCCAATGAAGCTGATTTTGCGGCCATGCGTGAGAATATGGAGAAGATGAGAATAGAGAGGGATGAAAAATACAAAGCTGTCCTTACAGAAGCACAGATGGAAAAGTATAATAAGCTGATGGAAGAAAGAATGCAGCGGATGCAGGAGAGAGGAGGACCTCCGGGCGGACCTCCGGGCCAGCGCATGCCGCAGGATACTACCCGACAGAGAGGCCGCGGGAGGGGCTGAAAGTCCATAATACCTTTCATATATCCCGTCATATAAGAAATCCGGCATGCCAGGGGGGGCATTGCAGCTATGGTTTAAACATCAGTCTCAGCCTTTCCTGTCTATCGATATCCCCATCTGGCGCATAAGTTCCGTAGCATTCAGGGTACGGGCAACGCCTTCCTTCAGTTTGTAATCATAATGGAACTGGGAATCCGTTATCTGTACCTCAAAACTATAGTTCTTTATCTTTCCCTGGAGCTCCTCTTCCAGCCTTCCCAGCTCGAGATCATGTGTGGCTATCATACCCGAAGCCCTGTAGTCAATCAGCTGCCTGATGAACATTTCTGATCCGAAATGCTTATCCCTCGAATTGGTCCCTTTCAGAATTTCATCCAGCAGTACAAAGGCGTTTTCGTCTTCCCTGAAGGCAGTGATGATCCTCTTGAGTTTTTTAAGTTCGGCATAGAAGGTTGATTCACGGCTCAGAAGGGAGTCCGTAACCCTCATGCTGGTATATATTTTTGAAGGCGTGAATTCAAAATGATTTGCACACACCGGTGCCCCGGCCATACCCAGGACAAGGTTGATGCCGCAGGTTCGCAGAAAGGTGCTTTTGCCCGACATGTTCGATCCGGTAATAAGCATGAAGCTGTTGCCGGGATCCAGGCTGAAATCATTGGTGACCCTTTCGGATGCGGGTAACAGCGGATGGCCGAGTTTCCTGGCAGCCAGGTTGAAGACTTTGCCGCTGAATGAAGGGAATACATATTCAGGATTGTTACAGGAGAAACAGCCAAGGCTGCTGAGTGCATCGAAGCTACCCACAACTTGCAACCATGCCGGCAGTTGATCGCGGTAGGCAGACTTCCATTTCTCCAGTCTGAGGATGCACTGAAGGTCCCACATAAGCAGTCCATCCAGTACCGCCCCCAGGATCATGTTGAGCCTCCTGTCGAATGAATCCGAGATTGCCGCCAGTTTCCTGATGCTTGCTGACACCTGTTGCCCGCCGGTGACCAGGTCCGATTTCAACTCAAGCAGTTTATGGGCCTGGAACTTTTCTTTCTCGATATGGGCAAGAAGAGCTCCGTATTTCTTCAAAAGACTGTATTTCTTACCGATCTGGGTATGGTAGAGGTTGATACGGCGCAGGTATATCGAAACTATGCCCAGCTGGATAAGGACAAGGAATACAGGTATATTAAAGCTGATCAGAAAGGTGGCCAGGACCAGCGATATTACTGTAGCTGCGGGAAGGATAATAAGGATGTATTTCCATTTTTGGGATGAGAACAGCTCATCCTTACTGCTGACCCAGTCAAGCAGATCATCGGCTTCAGATGCTGACTCAGGACTCAGCAAACCGGTTGCCTGGAACTCCTGCCTCCAGTCAAGCCGCCAGGCAAGATCCTTTACAGCACCCTGCCTGGCTATTGCTTCATCCGGATCTGCAGCCGCTTTAAGCCAGTCCGCCAGTTGCTTTCTCCCGCTGGAACCGCTGCAACGGTTCAGATACTGGAAAAGAGAATTCTGTCCGAAAATATCAAGGTCATCGCTGTACTGATGTGACTTCTCTGAAAATTCACCACCCGGATCGAATCCGGTCCATTCACCATCCATGGATTTAATTTCGTCAGTATTGATTCTGATCAGCATCCTGATAAAAGATCTTTTTTCAGTAAGGGAACTGAAACGGCGTATGAAATAAAGGAAGAGGATAAGCAGGACTGTTTCCATACCGATAACAGCATAGAGATTAAGTCTTTTAATCATGAATAGGAAAAAAATTATAGATACAAAAGCCAGGAACCTGAAAATACTGGTAAGGTTGATCTGTCCGGAGACCAGTTTTTCCTCGGATGAGAGCCGGGCAATGCGCTCCTGGTAGATTTTCCTGATCTGCTGATGTTCCATGAAGGCGGCTCTATTATCAGATGCTCAGACCTATCTGAAAATTGCAGCTCTCACCTCCGCGCAGGATCGTATCGGAGATTGAAGCTTCTACCGTCCGGCCGGAGATGAATTCGAAGGTTTCTTTCTGCCAGCCCAGGGAACAACTGCAGAACTCTTTTGGGGTTACATCCCTGTTAACAAATGGGCAGAAGCAGTTTTCCTGCTTCTTTCCGGTGACACTGATCAGTCCTTTTTCCTCATTATAGTCCACTTTTTCGGCCCATTGTTCTTCCATATGTTTGATAAAACCATCAATGTCACCCTGAAATTGTTTTAATTGTTCGGTGTATTCGGCTGCACAGGCTCTGCCCATTCCTTCAAGGATAAGGGCCTGGGTGTCAGCATCAGTAGCATCCTTAAGCAGGTCAAGCATTTTACCGAACCTGCGTTGCATGAATCCGATTTTCCATTCGATCTCCTGTATCCTGGCATCCGCAGGATTTTCGGGTCCATCCGGATCCTGGGCGCCGGCATCCCTGTCAAGGAGCATGATCCCGGCACAGGAACACATACCAATCCGGCATGATTTTCTTATAAAATCTTTTCTGTCCATAATATTTTCAGCAGGTGGTTCTATACAAAGTTCGGAAAGTTATCTGTCAAAGTCAATATGCTTATCCTTCTTTTATCCTTTCAGCGAGTAATTCCATCCGCTGTATCCTTTCGAGGGAGTATGTCTTCTCCTGCTCATCAATATACCGGAGCAGCAGGCTGGATTTCCTGTAGCGTTTAATGGCCTCGGCCCGCCTGTTTTCCATTGCCATAAATTCACCTTCCCGGAAAAGCAGTTCGGCTATAAATTTGATCTGTTCAAGCAACAGCTTCCTGGTAAGACATAATTCCTCAACCAGCTGTTTTTCAGGTATAGTATTGATCTCAGCAGAATCCATTCTGACCATATCTTTCAGGGCCTCATCTATCACCTCCATACCTCCCTTGCTGTCCCCCTTTTCCCTGAAACCAAGCAGATAGGCCAGCACTTTACCCAGCTGCTCAATGTAACGCATGAGATAATCTTTCTGCTCCATAAACTTTTGGTTACTGAATTTTACCTGCTTTCATACTCAGGAGCGCTTTACTAAAAACCTGAATACTGACATTGATCAAAATTTGTAAAATAATGCATTCCTGGCTTGGATTTATGCCGGTCTAAGAACTATATTTCAGGGTTCTTACAATCTGTGTTCCTTGATCCGGAAGGATCAGTAAACCTGTAATATATGTCTCAACGGCTTTTTAAATGTAATGAATATTTTCAGCATTCATTTCCTGTCTCTATATTTTTATCGGTATTTACTGCCATGCTGATCATGATGCTTTCCTGCGAAGAGATTGGCAATCCGGATGAACCTGATGACCAGCCCGAAGATTCCCTGGCACAGGAGGAACCATACGAGCTCCTCATACCTGAAAATGTCATACCGAAAAACGACCGCTTGCTGGGGGTGAATATTTCCGAAAGCCAGGCCGGATTTGATTCGGCATTTCAGAAGGTCCTTGAAGCCGGTTCACAGGTGGTGGAGCTCAACCTGCCCTGGAACAGGATCGAAACTGCTGAGGGAGTTTACACGGATCCTGACGGATTACTGGCGGCAACAGAATTTTACGGTGACAACAACATGAAGGTATGCCTCAGTATCGCAGTTATCAATACGGTTCGAAGGACGGCCCCGTCTTATCTTGACCAGTACAATTATGACGACGAGAAATTCATTGAGGCCTTTAAGCTGATGATGGATTGGTTGATGGCTCAGATACCTGATAATGTGGATGTTCCCGGTATCAGCATAGGCAATGAAGTAGACCTGTTGCTGGAAGGGGAGGCCTGGAATAATTATATTGCTTTTTATGAAGAAGTGGTTACCCACCTGAAATTCAAGTATCCTGATCCGGATTATGGTGTCAAAACTACGGTTATGGGGGGCGTACTGGGTGGGGAGAAAACACAGATCCAGTTACTGAACCAGTTCAGCGATGTTGTTATGCTTAATTATTATCCCCAGGACGACCAGTACCGGGTACTGGAGCCCGAAATGGTACACCAGCATTTTGTCGAGATGGTGAGCACCTTCAGGGGCAGGCTGATCTGGTTTACAGAGGTTGGATACCAGTCGGGCTCGGAGAATTGCACCAGTTCCAAAACCAAACAGGCCCACTTTTACCATGAGTTGTTCAAAGCCTGGGATACCTTCAACCTGAATGTTAAACTCATCATCATTGACTGGCTGCATGATCAGTCTCCGCAGCAGATTACCGAGTGGGAGAATTACTACGGTTCCAGTGCACCGGGTTTCGTTGAATACCTGTCAACCCTTGGTTTGCGTAACTATGACAATACCGACAAGCCTGCCTGGCTGCAATTGCTGGAAGACGCCCATACCCGGGGGTGGGA
>CAZILN010000421.1:0-6155 GCA_964540005.1 uncultured Bacteroidaceae bacterium
TATTATGAGGATATTAACACCCCGTTTTCAAACAACACAATCAGTATCCGGAAGGGGGATATGATCTATATCTTTTCTGATGGATACGTTGATCAGTTCGGTGGACCGGATCGTAAAAGATTTAAGCATAACAGGTTCAAAGATCTTATCATTGAAAACCACCGGAAACCAGTGCTTGATCAGAAAACAGCCTTTGAGAAGTCATTCATTGACTGGAAAGGGAAACTGGAGCAGATGGATGATGTACTGGTAATAGGGGTAAGGTTTTAATTGCCTGAATAATGTTTTAAGGGAGCAATGTTATTAATTCCTGATCTCAACAAATTCAAACGGCATTTGTGAGATCTTTGACATTTCCTGGCCAGTCTCGTGCATGTAATCGTCATCTTCCTCGTAATGCCACTCTGCAATTATGTCATGCCCCTCCAGGCGGAGCCTGTTCAGCTTCTTAAAAAAATCGAGAATATACTTTGCAGATAATGAATTGAAATATTCGAATACAAATTTGAATGCTATTGAGGCAGAATCCTTATCCTCTTCTGCAAGGTATTTACCAAACTTATCCAGCCACTCCAGCAGAGGAGAATAGAAATCAGGCACATCATATGGCCTGGATTCACCTGATATTTCAAAAATTCCAGCTTCCGGATCCAGAATTACTTTTGGTGTATTGTCTGTAGATTCGATGTTTATCTTTTCCATGATATCTTAATGATTATTAATCAACTTATATTTTCTTAGAAGCTCATTTCTTTTATGCTGCATACAGGTTACTATACCCTAAACCTGAATCAATTTCCACCACCATTCGCAATCAATACTCTCATTTCAAAATAAGAACATTGATGATCCATAGATTCGAAGCTGTATTCTATCCTGTTTTGAGATTGCAAGGCTATGGTTATTAATCCCAGCCCGGCGCCTTCTTTGACAGGTATGGTTTCCTGATCGATGGTTTCTGCATATGATGCTTTTAATGCCTTTTGATCCTGTTTATTGATTTTCTCCAACCTGGACTGCAAGGCTTTTATTTTGTCATTCTCTATTAAATTACCGGTACGTATCATATATTCATCTTCCAGCTTTCTTAAACAAATATACGGTTTCCTGTTACCGGTAAATTCCGGGTTATTTGCCTCATATTTGCGAATATTATCTATGCATTCGACGAATATGCCGTAAAGCCTTTTCTGAATTCCCTTTTTTAGTTTTCTGAATTCCTGCAGAGTCTTCAGTTTATCCAGTAAGCTTTCAATGATCTCAAAGCTTATCGTTCCCCTGTATTCAATTATGATTCCTTCCTTTGACATCTTTTCAAATACAATGCTGCCTCAAATTTAATACCCGCAAAAGGATGTGTATTCTATCCATAAATTTCTTTAAATATCAGATTATTCTTACCTTGATTTCTCAGATATAAAGATACTCATTAATCAGCTTTATGCCCTAAATCCCATGAGTGAATCCATCCTGAAGGCCTTAATCCGGCTGTTTGCACTGATCATTGATATCCACAGGGAATATGAGCTCACTGACAGCGAAAAGGGTATCGTCAGATCATTTCTTTCCCGCCAGTTAAATAGTGAGCTGACAGAAAAATATATGATGGTATTCGATGAGTATCTTGACCTGTACCATAAGGATGATGTGCTGAGGGACAGTGTTGAAGACAGGAAGCGCACTTCACTAACATCCATGAGGATATTGGGGATTTGCGAGGAAATCAACCGGGAACTGGAACAGAAACAGAAGATCTATGTAATCATTCAGTTGACCGAATTCATTTCCTTTAATAATAAACGTACAGCTACGGAACTCGAGTTTCTTGAATCAGTAGCCTCCGCATTTAATATCCGGCAGAGCGAATTTAACAGTATACGGGATTTTATAATCCATCCTGTCGGTGAAATGCAGGAGAGAAGTAATGTGCTGGTAATGGACAGAACTGAGAAAGGCAAATACAGTGATACAAAACACATTTGCAATAAAAATATTTCCGGTGAGATTTTCTTTCTGAATATACCAAGCACAGGTACACTGATACTGCGTTATGGGGGACATGATGATCTGTACCTTAATTGCCAGAATATTATACCCGGACTTACATACTCCTTTGAACAGGGATCTTCAATAAGAAATTCCAGGATTGATACGGTGTATTTCAGTGATATTTCCGGCCGGTTTTCGGAGGCACCTCCGGGATCGGAAGTATCAATCAGTGCCAGAAATGTGGTTTTCAATTTCAAAAACAGTGAAGGAGGGATACAGGACTTCAGTTTTTCTGAGGCATCCGGGAGGCTTGTGGGTATTATGGGTGGGAGCGGGGTTGGCAAATCAACCCTGCTGAACGTATTGAACGGCAAGCTGAAACCCCGATCCGGCAAGGTACTGATCAATGGCTTCAATGTTCATGACGAAAAAGAGAGTAGGAGCCTGCAGGGAGTTATAGGATTTGTTCCCCAGGATGATTTACTGATAGAGGAGCTTACAGTATATCAGAACCTGTATTATAATGCCCGCCTGTGTCTGAACGATTTCCTGCAAGAGAAGATCGTGGAAACCGTGAATCGTGTTCTGGATGATTTTGACCTTCGTCAGATCAGCGATCTGAAAGTGGGAAACCCTCTTAAAAAGGTTATCAGCGGGGGACAGCGAAAAAGGGTAAACATTGCACTGGAACTGATCCGGGAACCATCGGTGCTATTTGTCGATGAACCTACTTCCGGTTTGTCATCGGTAGATTCAGAAGCAGTAATGAATTTGCTGAAGGAGCAGACGCATAAGGGAAAACTGGTTATAATTAATATTCATCAACCATCCTCTGACCTGTACAAGATGTTTGATAAAATTATCATACTTGATAAAGGAGGGTACCAGATCTACTACGGAAATCCCAACGAAGCCATTATTTATTTCAAACAAAGATCCAGTCATGTCAATCCTGAGGAAGATCAATGCAGCAAATGCGGGACAATAAACCCTGACCAGGTATTACAGATCATTGAAGCCAAAGTTGTGAATGAATACGGGAAGCTGACCCGCATCAGGAAAGTAACTCCTGTCGAATGGTTTGAGATGTTTAAAAACCATATCGGTCAGAACAATGAGATCCAGTCAACCAGGGAAGAAATACCTGAAAATTCTTTCAGCATTCCGGGAAAGCTCAAACAGTTGAGGATCTACTTCACCCGTGATCTGAGGTCCAAACTGGCAAACAGGCAATACATACTTTTAAGCCTTCTTGAGGCTCCCTTGCTGGCTGTTATTCTTGGTTTTCTTACCAAATATGCCAGCGGTATTGCTGAAGGCGGGAATGAATACATATTCGCAGACAACGAAAACCTGCCTGCCTATCTGTTTATGAGTGTTGTTGTTGCCCTGTTTCTGGGCCTGATCATCAGCTCAGATGAGATCATACGCGACAGGAAGATCCTTCAGAGGGAGTCATTTCTCAACCTTAGCCGTTTCAGTTACCTGAATTCAAAGATCCTGATCATGTTTCTGTTATCGGTAATTCAAACAATATCCTATGTTCTTATTGGCAATTTCATACTTGGGATAGAAGGAATGACATTGAGTTACTGGCTGGTTCTTTTATCAGCATCCTGTTTTGCCAACATGCTTGGACTGAATATTTCATCCGGATTGAATTCAGTTATTACCATCTATATTATGATCCCTTTCCTTATCATCCCGCAGATGCTCCTGGGGGGAGTCATTATAAAATTCGATAAACTGCATAAAAGCCTTAGTTCACATGAATATGTACCTGTGATAGGCGACCTGATGGCCTCCCGGTGGGCTTATGAAGCCCTTGCCGTGGAACAGTTTAAGAATAACAGGTTTGAAAAAACCTTTTTTATGCTTGACCAGGAAATTAGAAATTCAGATTACAATACCACATTTTTAATTCCTGCACTTCTCATTAAACTAACTTCAACAGAAATAAATTTCAATGCTGCCGGGAACCAGGAAAAGAGCTTGCAGAATATTGATCTGTTGAATGATCATATCAGGAAATTATCGGGACTGACGCCATCGCTGTCAGATAATATGCCGGATAAGCTGGATATCAGTACATTCAGTGAATCTTCGGTAAGGGAAGCAAGAGGCTACCTCCAAAGTATAACATCTTTTTACCAGAAGAGGAAAAATGAGTTAATGTCAAAAAAGGACGGGGAGATTACAAGGCTTATTAAACAAATGGGTGGAAGAGATGCCTTTCTGCAGTTCAGGGATGATCATTATAATACCGGACTTGCTGACCTGGTGGAAAATAAAAAAGAGATCAACAAGACTGTGGAATACAATAACCGGATAATCAGGAAATATGAGCCGATTTTCATGGTCCCGACGAGCAGGACCGGAAGGGCCCATTTCTATTCACCTGTTAAAATAATCGGTAACAGGACTGTTGACACCTTGTGGTTCAATATAATGGCAATCTGGATGATGACGATCATCCTGTATCTGAGCTTATATTTCAACCTGCTCAGAAAGAGCATAGATTTTATGGACGGTTTTAGATTCCTTAAAAGAAATACAAATTGAAATGCTTAAAAGCAAAACACAAGTAAAATCAGAAGCCGGGGCAGTGCAAAAGCCCCTCCGCCTCTGGCCCGGTGTTATTATAGTGATATTGCAGTGGCTGCTCTGGTTGATTATCCCGCTTTTAGTTCCAGCATCCTGGACCAGCGCAGCAGGGGTGCTTGGTGGAATCTTCCTGGGTCTGGTTATCATGGTATGGTGGGCATTCTTCAGCCGGGCAGACCGCTTTGATCGCTGGGGAGCCATCGTTATTTGGATATTCGCTCTGCTCGTTGCACGTAGCTTTACCCATGAGTCGATAACCACAGGGATGCAAGGCATGATGTTTTTCGCTTATGCGATTCCTGTTCTGAGCCTTGCTTTCGTTATCTGGGCTGTAATATGTGGTCATTTTTCGAAAGGAATACGGCGAGTGTCTATGGTCACCACCATACTGATCGCATGCGGTGTGTGGATCCTCTTACGCTCAGATGGAATGGCCGGTGACGCCAGGGCGGATTTTACATGGAGGTGGTCCGAAACTCATGAGGAGCAACTCCTTGTTCAATCTGATGATGAGCAAATGTCGCTTTATATCTCAACTGATACCTTGAAGACAGTTGCCGTTTGGCCAGGCTTTCGAGGTCCGCTTCGCAACAATATTGTCCATGACCTGAAGATAGATACTGACTGGTCCTCGTCTCCGCCGGTTGAATTATGGCGACGACCGGTCGGTCCAGGTTGTTCTTCCTTAGCAGTCAGCGGTAATCTCCTGTATACCCAGGAGCAACGCGGTGAATATGAAGTAGTTTCATGTTACAACCTGAACTCCGGCGAACCGGTTTGGAGACACCGCGATGAGGCACGGTTCTGGGACTCGCATGCTGGTGCCGGACCGCGTTCAACACCAACAATCAGTGAAGGATTCTTGTATACTTTAGGCGCGACCGGGATTATAAATGTACTGGATGTATCCGATGGAACCCTGGTTTGGTCACGCAATGCAGCTGATGATGCCAAGGTGGAATCCCCGGGGTGGGGCTTTACGAGTTCACCGCTAGTGTTTGAAGATGTTGTGATAGTATCCATTTCAGGAAAGCTGGCAGCCTATGATATTGCTGACGGCAACCCCCGCTGGTTCGGCCCTGAAGGCGGAGAGAGCTATAGTTCTCCACATTTATTTTCGATCGATCGAGTTCCCCAGGTCCTGATGATGAGCGGGACCGATGTAGTAAGTTTTCTGCCTCTCGAAGGTACCTTGCTCTGGGAGCACCCATGGCCGGGATCCCAAATCGTGCAACCTGCCATGTGTGACAACGGAGACATCCTGATAGGTGTCGGAAATGCCAAAGGTATAAGCCGCATCAGTGTCGCACTCGAATCCGGCGAATGGAAAATCCATGAGCATTGGACATCTACCAGGCTAAAGCCTAACTTCAATGATTTTGTTGTCCTTAAAGGTTGTGTTTATGGCTTTGAAGGTCCCAGTCTTGCGTGTATTGAAATTGACCAGGGCGATCGCATGTGGAAAGGTGGGAGATATGGCGGTCAGATACTCCTCTTAGCTGACCAGGATCTATTGCTGGTTTTGACGGAAAAGGGTGAACTGGTGCTGGTTGAGGCTGTCC
>CAZILN010000422.1:0-3326 GCA_964540005.1 uncultured Bacteroidaceae bacterium
ATGCCAGTCTGGAGGTTTGTGAGAGTCGTGACCCCAAGGGAATTTACAAGAAGGCACGCGCCGGAAAAATAAAGAATTTCACAGGCATTGACGACCTTTACGAGATTCCCAAAACACTTGAGATAAGCGTGCCGACTGGAACGGAACCAGGACCTACCCTTCAGAAACAGGTATAGATCCGGTATCAGGGGGTACTCTGGATGTCAGCGTACTCAGAAAGCAGATAAATTTATGGGCTGTAGCCGGGGGAGGATTAAAATACAAGATCCCCAACGGATATGTGATACTGGATCTAAGGTACAACATAGGTTTAACGGAGCAGAATGATCCCGCAAGCAACAAGTTTACGGCTTCAGATGATGTCCAGGACTGGATCTTCTATTACAATTATGCTGATGATAATTTCATGTTGAACAACTTCATCATCAGTCTGGGTTATCAGCGTACCTTTTACAGACCCAAGAAAATTATACAATAACTTATGAAGTGAGCCGGAGTGGATGTGCTCAATAAAGTAAACAAGAAGTCGTAAAATCGCGAGTCGAAAAATTAACTAACCATGATAAAAGCAAATACCATTATTAACCGGATCCTGCCTGCCTGTGTGCTGCTGATTATAATGGCGGCATGTAACAAATACGAGATATCAGAAGATCAGGCGGATGTATTTATTAAATTCTTTGGCAGCTATAGCGAGGATGTTGGATCCAAGGTCTTGCTTGATGATGACGGAGGCTATGTGATGGTTGGGACATGGTCCGATACAGATTATAATATGGACAAACAGATGTGTCTGATAAAAACCGATAAATACGGCAATGAAGTTGACTGGTCTCCTGCAAAATTCGGTGGGAGTAAAGATGATTTCGGGAATAATATTATTATCACCGATGACGGCTATGTTATGGTTGGCACATCCACCGATGAAAATGACAGCCTGGACATATTGCTGGTAAAAACGGATAAACAGGGTATTGCACAGCCAGGTTTTCCAAAAACAATTGATTTTGGCAGTAATGAAGAGGCTTTCGCGATTGAGAAATCCGATGAATTCGGATATATACTTCTTGGTTATGCTGATAATCATCCCCTATCTATTGGTTATAATGATGACAAAATCGATCCTCACAGGGATATGCTCCTTGTTATAACACAGGAAAATGGAGATATCATTCTTTCTCGCGTTTACGGTGGTGATGAGGGGGAAGAAGAGGGCAGATGCATCGCGAAAACAGCTTCAGGATTAATATTGCTCGGGAGCTCAACCAGCTGGAGTGAAGGTAATACCGACATTTTTCTTGTTTTTACAGATTTTAAGGGTGTACAAAACGGGGGGTTTTTAAATGCCGGGACCCCCAATAATGATGTGGGTGAATGCCTGAAGATTAAACCTGACGGGACATTTATTCTTTCAGGTACCAGCACTAGTATGGCTGGCGGCCAGCCTCGGATATTCCTGGCAGAAGTAGGTAGTGATCGGATTGTGAACCGGATTAGTAATTTACCATCCGGTAATTTTACCGGGAAATCCGTTGAGGTTACTCCTGAGGGCAATTATGTCCTTGTCGGTACAATTACCCTTACAGATGATAATATATATGCCATGGGACTGGATACAAATGGAGAGAAAATGTTCTATACGACTTTTGGCCGGACCGGCGAACAATCGGCGAGCAGCTTTCGCATCACTCCCGATGGCGGGTTGATCATCCTGGGAAGCAACAGTTTTGAAGGAAATTCAATGATCACCCTGATAAAAACCGGACCCGAAGGAAGCATGGATTAATTAACATTTTGCAAACGCAACCTTTGCTGAATTATTATAGACTTAAAATTATAATAGGGAATCTTTCCCTGCTTTTTATGTCCTCTGGCAATTAAAATATTATATAAAATGAAGAATATTAAGAGGTTACAATTCCTAGGTGCCTTTACCCTGACCCTCCTGATAAATACCTCCCTTCTAACTGCACAGGTAACCATCAGTAATGTAACAGTTCCGGATCAAACCATGATAGTCGGTGATGTCGTAACGGCTACTATTACTCTTTCTGTGGGCGACGGAGGAACCCCGTGCACCCTGACCAGCGGGACCATCAACAGTTTTACACTGGCAAACCTTGTCAGATCCAGCGCGACATTGTATTTTGCCAATTTCACCGTGACCAATGGAGGCACAGATGTGGCTGCCGGGACAGATATTGATGTAGACAACGTGATCCTTGACAACGGTGTCGCCAGTGTTCCCTATGATGCAGACATTTCCCAGTCAAATGATGAGATAGACGCGAACCGTCCGAACATTTCCGCGGTAAGCATAACAGCCACTCCTATGCTTGTGGGTCATGTTGTCACTGCCACGATCACAATAGATGGTGATGTTGGAGACACACATGTATTTACTTCGGGAACCATAGGTGGCTTTGTACTTACAAATTTTGTTCCTACCGGACCGACCGATTACTATATTGATTTCACTATAGTGGATGGAGGGACAGATGTTGCTGCAGGTGATCCCATCCCGGTAAGTAATCTTGTTATTACAGATGATGCCGGCAATGCGAGTAATACCTGGAATACAGCTATCACACAGCCGGGTGATCCCATCGACGCAAACCTGCCGAGGATTAACTCGGTTAGTTTTGACAATAGTCCCATGCAGGAGGGAGAGACTGTAACCCTGACGATAAATGTTGATGATGCCGGGACAGACCTTCCAAGCCTTACCGGAGGGAATGTAGGAGGTTATACCCTGTACAATCTGAATACGGATGTAGCTACTGCCTATACGGCTGATTTTGATATTGTTGAAGGCGGGACTGATTACCCGGCTTCTTCTGATATTCCTGTTACCGGCCTGGTGTTGACCGATGTACTGGGGAATACCAATTCGGTCACCAATTTCTGGGTTTCCCAGGCGGGTGATCCTATCGATGCGCACACGCCCGACATAACTGATATAGACATTCCGGATGTACCGATGAAGGTTGGTGATGTTGTTACAGCGACCATCACGGTTACTAATGACGGGGGCGATTTTCCCTCTCTCACATCGGGGACTATCAACGGGTGGAACCTGGTCAATCTTTCCCGGGTGAATGCCACCACCTATACGGCACAGTTTACCGTGGTCAACGGGGGTGCAGATGTGGCTGCCGGGACAGATATTGATGTGGACAATGTTGTCCTTACGGATGATGCTGGTAATATAAGCAGTACCTATGGCACAGACATTTCCCAGTCAAATGATGAGATAGACGCGAACCGTCCGAACATTTCCGCGGTAAGCATAACAGCCACTCCTATGCTTGTGGGTCATGTTGTCA
>CAZILN010000423.1:0-2620 GCA_964540005.1 uncultured Bacteroidaceae bacterium
ACCCTCTTATGTTTGATCCATCCGGATCAGCGATCCAATCAGTGGTTATATCATAGAATGCACTGTCAAGGAATACTGCTGTATTGTTACCGCCTTCTTCATACCTGGCTCGCCCGGTAAAATAAATGGCATTGCCCAGGGAATCCTGATCAGCAATCTCTATGTCTGCATTTTCCATCCAGTCGCGCCGGCCTGATAATACCTCCTTTACATATCCGGCATAATCAATTTCAAAATCCAGGTAGGCGACCATTTCTTTAGCCGGGCGCGTCTGTGCCGTATCAAATACAGCCAGGCCGGTATCGATCTGGTTGAACGGGCTCAGACGCAGGATATATTCCGTATTCATGTCGAGTGAATCCAGCAGATAGTAAAATACACCTCCATGATAAGCTGTTTTTGCAGGAAGGATTTCCTTAAAGATTCCTGCCGTTTCCTTTATTTCAATCCTGAATGAACTGGCATCAGCCACACTCGCTTCGATTGCCAGGCTGTTGGGTCCATAAGCCTGAATGAACACCTCAGCAGTATCAGTGATCGAGGGCGTTGTCATGAGGCCGAAAACGGCGTTCCATTCTGTTTGTGTGTAAGACTGGTCTTCAAACAGTAGAGTCCCGGTATTCCTGTTTCCTACATAGATGTTATTCTGGTCAACGACGGTAAAGGTTCCATTATTTAATTCACCGAAGTAACTCTTCATCCACAGTACTTCACCTGATTCGTCGAATTTCATGGTCAAGTTTCTCCAGGCCGGGTGGCCGCCTGGTTGCATCAGGTCATAATCCTCAAAGTATAAATTATTACCCCCTCTTATATTAATATAGACATTCCCGTCTTCATCAAAACAAATATCCCTGTGGTCACCCCACCATTCAATTTCAATATGTTTAACCCATTGAACATTACCTTCCAGGTCAAATTTTGCCAGGTAAAGAACTATATCCCTGTTTTCAGGATAGATATCAATGGTATCAATGGAAAAGTGATCCTTTCCAAAGCTCCAAATACTCATAGATGATCCTGTGGCATAGAGGTAATCGTCAGGCCCGTATGCCAGCTCAGATATCCATGGCCAGGATTCTGTTGCAATAATTTTTGAGGACTTTAGGTTGCCATCAGGATCATACTTTATCAGTTCAATAGGCCCGTTATCACCATTGTCCGGTTGGGAGGTCAGAACAGTGGCATAGACATTATCAGATGCGTCAGCAGTGATTCCCTGGGGCCAGTTCTCGAACTCATCCCCGATATTTTCTGACCAGAGGACAGCACCTGTTGAATGATTCAACTTTGCAATATAGGTATCTGTCCCACCTTCGGAATTATAAGTCTGGGCACCGAGGGTAATAGATCCGTTGTAATTTCCTATGACTAATATGTCATTTTGCGAATCGACCGACATCTGGTAGACCACTTCACCACCGGCCCAACTATCAAAGCTTTTGTGCCAGACTATATTGCCATCCGTGTCAAGCTTAATCACGAAGGCACCCGGATTGATTGTAACAGTGCTGTTTTCCATTCTGAGGGACTCATCAGAACCTCCTCCTATGTATATGCCATCATCCTGGTCAACAAATACCTTGAGAAAATGGAAAAAGGATCCATCGTCCTTATACAATAACTTGCTCCAGACAAGGTTACCGGCTGGGTCAACTTTGGCAACATAACCTGCCTGTCCGTTCGACCATGTTGTATCGAGCAGGTCATGACTACCTTCCAGTAAACCAATAAATATAACATTCCCGGCTGAATCATGTTCCATATCTCTCAGGGTTGATGTACCCCAGTCTCCTTCGGTTTCATAGGACCAGTTTTCGGTAAGGGCCGTATCGACAGAGATAAGCAGGATTGAGTTTATATCGGTCCAACCAGTCAAAATGAGTGTGTCGGACCGTGCTTTAATAATATCACCCTCACTGCTGCTGAAACTTCTCTTCAGCCAGATGGCCTCACCTGATGCATCATATTTAATGCAGTATCTACCTCCATCTTCCAGGGTGTCTTCCGCAGCTATTATCTGATTACCGAACTCTCCAAATACGTATGCATTCTCATCCTCATCCACAATAAGGTCATTAACATGCATCCAGGAGTCGTTTACCCCTTCCGGTACCTCCGGTTGAACCAGGTATATTAATTGACCGTAGCGGTCAAATTTTGCAGTATACACACGATTATTTACTGTATTATTCTGCAGGGTTACGCCCCCATATGACATCCAACCATAGTAAACCCCTGAGATATAGATGTTTTCTGAACTATCAACCTCAATATCATGAGATGAGGAGTGATAATCCCAACTAGGATCTCTTTCTATTATATTGGCCATAAGGAACTCACCGGTTGCCGGATCAACTATGCCATAATACATATTCCTCCCTTCTACAGGGAAGTAGGTACTTCCAAAGTAATTCCCGCCATCCGTCTTTCCCGATATATACAATTTCTCAGTGATCTGTTCTATACTGTATGTATAATCCGCACTCTCCAGGTTTAACTGGATACGATAGAATCCCGGTTCCGTTATAGTAATATTGGCACCAGCTTCTTCAAGTATTCCGTCAGCTCCATCATCTCCATACTGCAGATCGGGGGCATCATTGGCCCTGAACCGGAA
>CAZILN010000424.1:0-11481 GCA_964540005.1 uncultured Bacteroidaceae bacterium
AATAGCTTACCGAATAATGAATGGATTGAAATCCTGGCCGTACTTCCCACTGTAAGATTATATTCCTGTCCGTGTGTGGCGGCCGTTAAAACTAAAGTGGTAATCATAAAAAATATGATCCTGTAATTTGTTTTCATTTTAAATTGATTTATAAGAGTTATTAACATTACAATTCTTCAAAACGGTATAATCTTACCCGGTAGTAATCAGGACTCCAGTATGTTTATCCCTTTAGACGCTTCTTTCCTGACGATATCCGGGTTTTCCTGATTATACATTAATTTTTTAATAACATTAACCGCCCTGGTTTCTCCCATTGCTACCAGATAATTCAGCAGGGTTATCTGTATCAGCGGTTCATCCTGGATGGCAAGTGATTCAATCAAACTCATCCGGATCTGATCATCCTCCAGGAATTGTGCGAGAGTCTGTGCAGCAGCAAATCGAACATTGACATTGCGGTCCCGGTTCAGAGTTGTAAACAGAATTTTAATAATCTCGGGATCCGGATCTTCAATGTACCGGATCGAGTCGATTGTCCTGATTCGAACACTGGGTGAGGCTGAGTCAGTCAGGTTTGCCACTAGTAAGCTTCTAAAATCTTCCATCTCCCTTTGAAACCCGGTCAAGGCTGTGCCTGGTCCCCCGGATTGTGTACTCGTAGTGAAAACCAACCGGTCAATCAAGGCTCCTGCAATAAGGAGAATGACGACGGCTGCTACCTGGAACCACCGTGACCTTCCTATTGTCGGGCGAACCCTGATGCTCCCGGTTTCTCTTTCCTCAAATCCATTTATATCAGTTTCTGATTTTAACATTTCGGCACTCAGCATTTGCCGGAATTCCTCCTTAACAGAAGCCGGGGGTGTTTCATCCTGAACATTATTCAACTCCTTAAACAGGATTTCAATCTCTTCAAGATCCTGCCTGCATGTCTCACAAGCCTTTAAATGTTCTCTTACATTATTACTGGTTTCCTGATCAAGATTATGGTCGGCAAAATCGATCAGCCATGTTCTAATCTGTTCACAATTCATAACATATTCTTTTTATGCTTCCTGAAAATATATTTGCCTGAGCTTCTTTATAGTACGATGAATTTTTACCTTAATAGCCCCTACTGAGTTTCCTGTTATTTCGGCAATCTCCTCATATTTCAATCCCTGAAACCTGCTTAACTCAAGTATCTCCATCTGGTCTGAGGGAAGCCTTGACAGGGCTGCATAAAGGGCCTTTTTTCGTTCGGCCTTTTCAAGATCCTCTTCCTCGTTGCCAGGCTGGTCTTCAAACCATTCCTCAGGAAAGTGGTTCTTTGGCTTCATCTTTTCCGAACCATAATGGTTTGATAGAATATTGCGGGCCATCTGGTACATCCAGGACCGGAACCTGTATTCCTCCCTATAGCTGTGCCTGTACTTCAGTATCCTGTAAAACACATTTTGTGTGAGATCTTTGCTTAATTCACGATCAAAAGTCTGTCTCAGGAAAAAGTTATACAGTTTGCCATGGTACCTGTCGAAAAGGGGGGTAAGGGCATCCAGGACTCCCCTTTTTACCGAAACCATCAGTATTTCGTCTTCGACTTCTTTCAATACCGGAATTTTTATTGGTTACCCGATAATTTACGGAAAGTTACACTGAATATGGTCTTTTTTTTAAAAAAGGGGGAATAATCCCGGATACGGCCATGTGTCACCGGTCCAGGACAAAAAATTACCCCATTTTAAAAACTACCCGCATAATCTTAAAAATGAGCATGATGGGTTGGCGCTGGTAGTTCACATGGTTGAAAGTGCCTATGAAATAGGTGTCCAGGACAGGATTATAGTACATGTAGGTGCCAATAGAACCGGAATTTCCCAGGATCATATATTTTTCAGGAGCACCAATAAAGCGAAAACGCATTAATCCGTATCCGTAATCGATACCCGGACCGAATTTTTGCCAGTTCTGCATGAGCTCAAAACTGGTTTTCGATATAATCCTGTATTCATGGATGGCCCTGATGAATTTCAGCAGGTCCTCAGTGTTGGTAACCACACCTCCTGCAGCGCGGTTAAAGCTGGCGGAATTAGTCCGGGTAAGATTGAGCCCCTTATAGTACAGGTCACACATGGGCCATTGACTTTCCTCCTCAGGCCGGGAGTAGAACATCAGGTAAGAATGCTTCATCCCAAGTGGATCGAATACCTTTTCATGCAGGTTCAGCTCGAATGCCTTCCCGGTGGCATTTTCAATGATAAGTCCCAGCATTTCATAACCCGTATCTGAATAATGGAATCCTTCCCCCGGAGGGAAATGGGCATTCAGATTATCTTTTGTCCAGCCAATGACCATAGGGATGGTCCACATGCGGTCCGGGTCCAGTACCATCATTTCCATTATTGTCGGCCCCTTACCGGGCTTATCTGTATAAAAATCAGCCGCACCTGAAGTATGATTAAGCAGGTGATGGATCCTGACATCTGATGAATAATCGGTTCCTTTCACCACAAACAGTCCTTCAAGGATGTCCGGATCAAGGTATTGGCTGACAGGATCCTCATATCTCAATACCCCCTCTTCCACCAGGATGGCAACCAGCACGGAAGTGAAAGTCTTACCTATACTGGCTACATGGAAAGACCGGTCCGGGGAATGCATGCCTGATTGATCCGGAGAGTAGGATAATTTCAGGTGGATATTCCTGCTGTCGGAGTGCATCATGAAAATGGATCCGTTGATGTTGTGTTTTTTACCTGCCTGCTTTTCAAATAGCATTGTTATCTTCTTTTCAATAGGATCATCCTTTGAAAATGACCGGCAGGAGCAGCCGGTAAATAGTATGGCCAGAAATGTGATAGTGATTGTTTTCATAATTCTTTTTAATGCAAATCACATCAGAAAAACCGGAAGGATCAATCAGGATTTTGTATGATTTCAGGGTCAGGGAGTTTCAGCAGGCACAGGATGATGCATATAACAGACAGGATTACCGGGCCTTTAAGTATCGAGCCACTCGTGATTTGCTCCTTGAAAAAAATGAAGCCTGCTGCAACAATCGATACCATGATCACCGAGATCCCGATGGCCGAGAGGCGCTCGGTCCGTTCCCGGTGTTTTACCAGCAGGGAAGGTTTGCTCATGATCACAGTGATCATGGAGTAGAGAACGGAAATATTCAGGAAAGCAATAATGGCATAGTTGAAAAACTGCTCAAAATGGAATAGAAAAGATGTGGCCTGGAGAAAAACCATTGATACTGAAAGGATCATTGCCCACCTGTTGCGTCTGGCCCTGTTTGAAAGGATCCGTTCCCGGTGGGTATTTAATGGAATGGTATAGGCCAGGATAATGGTAAAAAAGTACATGGCTGCAGTGGTAACAGTATGCCCCTTTTGAAGCGAAACATATTCATATTCAAGGATCGCAGATGACAAAAGCAACAGCAGAAATGAGATTACCAGCACAATGGTCTCGAGGTATTCGATCTTGCGGATATAACAAATTAGCTGTACCACCAGGGTTGCGATTCCCAGTGTGTATGCCAGCAGAAGAAGAATAAGGGTGAGTGCTGTCATAGCATCTGATTTTTGGATCCCTCAATAAATATCATTCCCTTCATACATGTATGTTAAAAAGGATCATAGGAATAAATTTACGGAGAATTTTCGGGTAATTGACATCGCAGTAATTCTTTAGTTAAAATCATTATAAGCATATGTAAGTGCACCGGCTGTATGAAAATCATACCTTTACGGGACGCTGTCAATATACCTGAAAACTAGTGAGAATTATTAATTTGGTAAAAATGATACTGAACAGATTATTTAATGGCATATTACCGGCTATCCTGCTTATTGCCATGTATTCATGTTCTGAGTCTGTTGAAGATCAGTGTGCAGGTTCTCCCGGACCATGGCCAGAGCCTTCAGCTACTATGAAGCCATGGACCCGCTGGTGGTGGATGGGAAGCGCAGTGGACAGGCAGAATATCACAAAAAGGCTGGAGGAGTTTGCCATTGCCGGTATAGGAGGTGTGGAGATCACACCCATTTTCGGGGTAAAAGGATATGAGCAGCAGTTTCTGCAACATCTTTCACCCCAGTGGATGGAAATGCTGATCCATACGCTGGATGAGGCCGACCGGCTTGGACTTGGAGCAGATATGGTACTTGGCACGGGCTGGCCATTCGGAGGGCCCCAGGTTGAGGCAGATTATGCGGCAAGCAAGATCCTTATCCGGACTTTCAGTATGAAAGCCGGGGAGAGATTCAGTCAGAAAATAATCAGCGAAGATCCTGTTCAGGAGAATCTTTGCCAGTTACAATATGTCTTTGCCTTTGATAATGAAGGACAAAATATTGATCTCGGATCACAAATGGAAGGGGAATGGCTGAACTGGACCCCGGACAGGGATTATGTCTTATATGCTGTTTTCCTCACAAAGACCGGGCAGCAGGTCAAGAGGTCCGCTCCCGGTGGTGAAGGTTATACCCTGGATCATTTTTCGCTGGAAGCCCTGATGGACTACCTCGAACCGTATGACCGGGTTCTTGCACCGGCAAGGAACAGTTTGAGGGCTGTGTTCAATGACAGCTACGAGGTTTACGGGGCTGATTATACCTCAGGCTTTTTTGAAGAATTTCAACAGCGCAGAGGGTATGATGCCAGGGATTATCTTCCCTGCCTGCTTCCGGATACAACAGGCGAAGATGTCCTTCGGATCAAGAGTGACTACAGGGAGACACTATCGGACCTTGTGCTGGAAGCATTTTCAGAAAACTGGGTGCGTTGGGCCGGGGATAACACATTCTTAGCCAGGTACCAGGCACATGGGAGTCCGGGTAACCTCCTCGATATTTATGCCAGTGCAGACATTCCCGAATGTGAATCATTTTATGCAACTAAATTCGATATACCCGGTTCACGCTGGGAGGAATCCGATGCCCGGCAGGCCTTTCCTGATCTCATCATGCTGAAGTTTGCCTCTTCGGCTGCCCACATTTCCGGAAAGCACCTCACCAGCTCGGAAACCCTGACCTGGCTCAGGGAACATTTCAAAACTGCTTTATCACAATGCAAACCGGAGATAGAACAGATATTCCTGGCAGGTGTCAACCATGTATTCTTCCATGGATCCACCTATTCCCCTGATGAGGCCGAATGGCCGGGCTGGAAGTTTTATGCCTCGGTAAATTTTGTTCCCACGTATACTATCTGGAAAGATGCCCCCAATATGTTTGAATACATAACCCGATGCCAGTCCATGCTGCAATCAGGCAAGAGTGATAATGAGCTTTTACTCTACTGGCCTTTTCATGATGTGATCGGGGAGGACCTTGATGGACAGCTGCTGTTCCAACTGGGTATAGAGAACAAGGACCTGTGGCTGACGCCGACATCCTTTTACTGCCTGGCCGGCACCCTGATTGAACAGGGTTATTCAGTGGATTTTATATCTGACAGCTACCTTGAAAAGACAGGTGTGGAGAAGGGGATGATTAAAACTCCCGGCATGGACTATAAGGCTCTTATCATTCCGGAATGCCGCCACATGCCCCTTGCCACCATGGAGTCGCTGGCCAGTATAGTTGAATCCGGAGGTAAGGTCATTTTCGAAGGGCTTCCTGAGACAGTTCCGGGATATCATTTGCATATGGACCGGACGGACCAGCTTAAGGATATGATCAACCGTTTGAAGTATGATATGGTAATTAGCCGGGATGTACCGTCTATTCTTGATAAGATGGGCATCAGGGGGGAGGTGCTGAAGGATAATGGACTGGATTTCATTCGCAGGGATATGGAGGATGGATATGTGTATTACCTGGTCAATCATACCCCGGACAGAATTGACGGTTATTCAGGACTTGGGTGCAGGGCAAAATCTGTAATGATCATGGATCCGCTGACCGGGGAAACGGGTAAGGCCAGGATCAAATCAAAAAGAAAGACCACGGAAGTTTATATTCAGATGGAACCCGGACAGGCAATCCTGCTGAGGACATTCGGGAAAGGGATCAGTGATTCAGGAATGAATGAATCAAGGTTAAATGAACCAGTGATAAACGCAGCACCGTGGGAGTATTATGAAATAACCGGAGATCCTGTCAATCTGGCCGGGACATGGGAAATAGAGTTTCTTGAAGGAGGGCCTTCAATTCCGGAAGATGCTCAGATGGAGGAACTGAGATCATGGACAAATCTTGGAGAACAGGCAACTGCCTTCAGCGGAACGGCCCGGTATACCCTGCGATTCGATAATCCGGATCCCGGGGTCTCCAACTGGATGCTTGACCTTGGTGATGTCAGGGAAAGTGCAAGGGTATGGATCAACGGGGTGTACATGGACTGTTTGTGGTCCGTTCCCTTTACTATAGAAACCGGCACCCTGCAGGAAGGACGGAACACCCTTGAAGTTGAAGTGACCAATCTCTCGGCCAATCGTATCAGGGATATGGAGTTACGGGGTATAGAATGGAAATACTTCTATAAGATCAACATGGTGAACCGGCATTACGAACGATTTGATGCTACCTTATGGGACCCGATGCCATCAGGATTGCTCGGACCTGTCAGCCTGGCTCCACTGGGCAGGAAATAATAGTATCTGATGATATTATACAATAAAAAAAGCCGGCTCATATTTAATGAACCGGCCTTCTTATCTTACTATACCCCGTACTTTCGTAAAAGGTAATAAACAGCTACAGGATTAATCTTCCAGTTTTACGTTTACAGCAAACATGCCCTTATCGCCCTGTTTGGTTTCGAAACTGACTTTCTGATCGGTCTGAAGGACCTCGTCAGATCTTAATAAGCCTGTGCGGTGAACAAAAATATCATCTCCGTTTTCAGTTTCAATGAAACCAAATCCTTTGATTTCATTGTACCATTTTACTTTTCCGTTTTTCATTGTTGGTAATATTAATATCTGCTGTTTTCAGTTTTCTTGGGTTTTGCCTCATTGACAATCATATCCCTTTCTTCAAATTCGGCGCCGTTTAACTCGCTGATTGCTTTTTTAGCTTCATCCTGGTTTTCCATAGTGACAAAACCAAAACCTTTACTTTTACCACTGAATTTATCAGTAATAATTCTTGAGGAACTAACAGTTCCATAGTCCTGAAAGATATCTTCCAGGTCATTTTCATCAACCTTGTAATTAAGGTTGCCTACATAAATGTTCATTGTTTTTAAAAATTAAGTTGTTAAATTATTAATAAGAGGTAAGTATTTAAATACCCATTATTAAGTTGTTGTTAAATTGGATTTAAAAAGGAGAGCAGGTATGAACTAATATTGGAAAGTGATTTAGTAGATAGGAGCGCAAATTCTCAAATCAAATATACCGCAAAGATAGTCATTTATTTCGGATTCACACTATTTGACATTTTATTAACTGTAATTCAGATATTTCAGAAGTATAATACCAGCTGGTGCTATCTGAATTCGAAAGTAGTGGTGGCGTTAATTCTGCTTAACCATTTATTGTGAAAACATATCATTCCCCAAGGCCAGTGAACAAGTTCATGGAAAAGGAATAATAAGTCTATTCCTCAATCTTCTCGATTTTCCTTTCAGCCGAAAAATCAAAGACGCCTTCTGAATAACTTGTGGTCCCTTTGAATTCGTCCTTTTTGAATGTTCCTGAGATTGTAACCAGCTCACCTTCAACATTAAATGTGCAAACAAGCGATTTTTTACTATATTCTACCTTATCGGCTTTAACCTTGTATTCTCCAAAGAAGACTACTGTAATACTGTAACCATCTTCGATTTCTTCGATTATCATTTCTCCTTCTGTATATCCTTCAGTAACATCTGGGGCAGAATACACCCAGGTCCCGGCAGGATCGAATTTCATTGCCGGAGAAGAATAGGAAAATGAGGTAGTTATTGTTATTATCACAATAACAATCAGGCTTTTTAATGCATTTTTTTGATTTATAATTATTGTTTTTAATAAGGGGTTAAGTTTTTGATGTTGTGTATCTTTCTGTAGTAAAGTTTGTAAATTCAATCCAGTTTTCATAATCCAATAATGATTTCCACTCGTTTCATTTATGTTTCAGGTGTTAAAACTTCAGTGTAAATACTGTCTTCTCTCCAGGCATAGAATGGGCAGTTATGGTACCCTCGTGGAGGAGCATGATCTGCCTGGATAAACTCAGGCCTATCCCGGAGCCGGTATCTTTTGTTGTAAAGAAAGGCACGAAAATATTTTCGATAATATCAGCGGGAATACCCGGACCATTGTCTTCGACCTGCAAATAAGTAGTATCATCCCTATCGAAGCCCCGTAAGATTATCCTCCCGTTTTCTGCATCATTAGCAGCTTCAACCGAATTATTGATCAGATTGATTAATAATTGTTCCAGCTGGCTGGTATCGGCAGTTAAGGAAAGGTCCGGTGGATCAATCTCGTATTCAATCATCGTATATTTGATGTTTTTTCCTTCCTCCATCAGCTGTTTCACACTTTTAAAAAGGGACATAATGGTGAACTGTGCGAACACTGGTTGAGGTAACTGGTTTAATTTCCTGTATTTGCTGACGAAATTCATTAATCCTTCTCCGGTATCCCTGATTGTTTCCATACCTGATAAGGTCTTATCAATAATCTGGTCTGTAATCTCTTCTGCAGGTAAAGGAGTTTGCCTGTCTATTGATGTGAAATATTTTGAGATGGTCTTTGTAAGGGAAATGACAGGACTGACTGAATTCATTATTTCATGGGTAAGTACCCGGATAAGTTTTTGCCATGAATCCAATTCATTACGTTCAAGTTCTGTGATAATATTTTGAATTGATACCAGGTTGACTATCTTGCCATCCGATTTGATAATCTCTTTCTTCAATAATAATTTCTGGATATTTCCAAACTGCTGACCTTTTTCAGGTTCGCATACAACCCTGACAAGTTCCGGCTTACCGGGTTTTAAGCCTGAAATCGTTCCCGCCAGGTCACAGCCGTTTCTTTTTTTCAGTTTATGGAGGCTGTCAAGAGAATGAACTCCAAGAATCTCACATGCAATATTGTTAATCATATCTACCTTTCCTTCGGAATCAAAGCTGATCAGGCCCACACCCACATGATTGACAAGGTTGGTCAGGAAGAGATTATTTTTAACACTATCTGTCCTGGCTTTATTAATGACTTCCCTCATTTCATTCAGTGACCTGTAAAGATTTCTGTAAGTCACATTATTCCTGGTTTCATCGTATACAAGTGAGGATCCTTCATCTTTCACAGCAGAAAAAAAATAAGAAAGATCACGGTTGGTCCTGTTTACAAAACGGGTGAGCAGAATTATCTGAAGCAAAAGCAGTACTATTATCCCGGCAAAAGAAAAGATGTATTCCCTGTCAAGACGCTCCAGGATCCTTAACAGGACAAAACTCGTGATGGTGATAAGGATAATCCGGATGAGGGTATTAAAGAAAAAACTTTTTAAAACCATAATTGCAGTGTTTCAAATCAGTATTTTAAAGATCATATTTTTGCATTTTATTATACACGGTCTGCCTCGACAACCCCAGCTCTTTAGCTGCTTCTGATACATTGCCCCGGTTATTTTGCAATGCATTTCTAATAGCCTGTTTCTCGATTTCCTTATATGTCAGAGCTTCTGATTGCGATACAGGCTGCGCCTTCAGATGAGAGAACATGATATGCTCGGGTTTCAGTACGTTGGAATCGCTCATTATTACTGCTTTCTCAATAATATGCTGCAATTCCCTTACATTTCCGGGCCAGTCGTATTTCATCAAAATTTCTGTCGATTTGCCTGGTATTTTCATTGGTGGCCTGTCATATTTTTCACAAAATCTTCTTAGGAAATGTTCAGTAAGCAGGAGGATATCTTCACCTCTCTCACGCAGGGGAGGAATCTCAATCTCAATAGTATTGATCCTGAAGTAGAGATCCTCACGGAATAAATTTTCACTAATCATCTGCCTTAAATCCCTGTTTGTTGCACAGATCAGCCGGATATCAATGTTAATCGGGTTGTTTGACCCAAGACGGGTGACGGAATGGTTCTGAAGAACAGCTAATAATTTTGCCTGCATAGCCATAGAAAGGTTGCTGATCTCATCCAGGAACAGCGTACCCCCGGTTGCTACCTCAAATCTTCCCGCACGGTCCTCTCTTGCATCAGTAAAAGCACCCTTTACATGGCCAAACACCTCACTTTCAAAAAGGGATTCACTCAATGATCCCATATCGACTGAAACAAGAATTTCATTCGCTCTTTGAGAATGTTTGTGTATCTCTCTTGCTATCAGCTCTTTGCCAGTTCCGTTTTCACCAAGGATGAGGACATTGGTTTGAGTAGAGGCCACCTTTTGAATTGTTTTATATACAGTAAGCATTGGTCCGGAAGAACCTATCAGTATGTCATATTGCCTGTCAATATCACGATTCAAATGGGTTTGTTTGTTTCTGAGGGTATTGACTTCAAGCCGGGATTGTCTTAAGCTGAATGCCGACTTCATTGTAGCCAGTAATTTTTCATTATCCCAGGGTTTAAGAATAAAATCTGTGGCACCCATTTTCATTGCTTTTACGGCCAGTTCTGCATCACCGTATGCAGTGATCATAACTACAATGATATCCTTATCCTGATCCAGTATTTTTTGTAACCAGGAAATACCTTCATCCCCCCTGTTTAAGCCTGCTGAAAAATTCATGTCCAGTAAAACCACATCAACAGAATGTTCGGTGAGGATCCCAGGTATCAGGCTGGGATCGGCTGTACTTAAAACCGATTCGAATTCAGGTTCCAGTAACTGAATTAGGGCTTTTAACACATTCTTGTGGTCATCAACAATTAGCAGGGTTCCTTTTTCCATTTTACAAGGATCAATTGCAGGACTTATTTCCAATAGCTCTGATAAAACTACAATAATTTGTCTAAATAATTGACATAATTTGTCTAATTATTAGACAAATTATGTCAATTTTAGTTTGTCTGCAATCGTAATAACCATAAAATCAGCATATTGCAGAAAGTGGCATGATTGTGGAATTATAAGATGAATTCAATCGAAATATGAAAAAGATCGAGATTGATTGAAATGAATTGTATAATTTAATATCCACAAAAATGGTCAGAAATTTCATTATATCGGCTCTCAGGAACCTGGTCCATAACAGGCTCCATTCCTTTATCAGTATACTCAGCCTTTGTATAGGATTTGTTTGTTTCATATTGATCTATCTCTGGGTCAGGGATGAACTCAGTTATGATGCGTTCCACAAAAACAGAAATGAATTATACCAGCTAACCATAAAGCATGAAAGTGGAATACTGGACCCCAATTCACCGTATTTTCTTTCTTATAAAATGGCAGAATTATATCCGGAGATCATCAATTATACGCGGATCTTTCGTTTGGGGAAAATAACCAATTGCCAGTTCAGGTACCAGGAAGAGCAGGGTGATCCGGTCATGTTCTATGAAAAAATGGTGATCATGGTTGATAGTGGGTTTT
>CAZILN010000425.1:0-3715 GCA_964540005.1 uncultured Bacteroidaceae bacterium
ATCTGCCTGTTCCGTCTTAATTATGCCATCGATCTTCGGTATGGTGTGTTATATGATATTGGTATCAGGGTATTTAATTCACTTCCGGTTGACTTGTCTGTAAGCCATTTTAATTGTATCTGGCAGGGGGATGCCAACCGGATGGCTCTCTTATGCCTGGATCATTGCAGTGTTCCACCTTTTGTGCTGAATATAACCGGTCCTGAGACACTTTCTGTAAAGGAAACTGCTGAGAAATTTGCCCGGTATTTCAACAAAAGGCTTGAGTTTACGAATGTGAAGACAGACCTGGGCATGTACCTGAGTAAGGTATCAAAATCGATTGCTTTATTCGGTAACCCGGTTGTCGCGGCCGATAAGATGATTGAATGGCAGGCCGGATGGATAGAGCGGGGAGGAAGATCACTGGGTAAGCCCACCCATTTTGAGGTCACAAGCGGACAATTTTAAACAGCACAAAATTGAAAATCTCCGACATTCATAACAGGATCCTTGATCCCTTCAGAAAAGGGACCGTAATACCGGCAATGCCGCTCGCACTGAATCCGGATCGCAGTTTTGACGAACTGCATCAGAAAGCATTGATCCGTTATTATATTGATGCCGGAGTTGGAGGAATAGCTGCAGGTGTACATTCCACCCAGTTTGAGATCCGCGATCCCGGAATCGCTCTGTTCGAACCTGTCCTCAAGTTTTGCTCTGAGCTTATTGACGACTGGTGTGATAAACGGGAAGTATCCCTTATAAAAATTGCCGGGATATGCGGCAGAACACAGCAGGCTGAAAAAGAGGCAATCTTCGCAGTTGATCAGGGATACCATGCCGGACTGGTAAGCCTGGGTGTGTTCAGAGATGACGAAATTCAGGATCTGGTCACACACTGCAGGAGAATTTCACAGATCATCCCTGTGATCGGATTTTACCTCCAACCGGCTGCAGGAGGCAGGATATTACCTTTTTCATTCTGGAGTAGTTTCGCTGAGATTGATAACATCCTTGCTGTCAAAATCGCCCCCTTCAACCGCTACCGGACAATTGATGTGATCAGGGCTGTTTGTGAAGCAGGGAGGGATAATGAGATTGTCCTTTATACGGGAAATGATGATAGTATCGTTTTGGATCTGATTGCAGAATACCGGTTCTTTGCCGATCAGGAGGATAAAAGGGTAAGGATCAGGGGAGGACTTCTCGGGCAATGGGCTGTATGGACACGTACAGCTGTTGAACTGCTTAAGGAAATTCAGGGAATAGTGGATTCTCAATCGCCTGTACCCGGTGAATTGCTCACCCGGGCCATGCAAATCACAGATTGCAATGCCGCTATATTTGATGCTGCTAACGGTTTTAAGGGCTGCATCCCGGGAATTCATGAAATCCTGGTCAGGCAGGGATTGTTCTCAGGCAATACATGTCTTAATCCTGAAGAAAAACTATCACCCGGACAATCCCGGGAAATTGACCGGATATACAGGGCATATCCCCATCTTAATGATGATGACTTTGTAAATAAGCATCTGGAGCGATGGCTGACAGGATAGATAATCAGGATCTTATTGTAGTCCGGGAAATGACTCCTGAAGATATTCCCCTTGGAATGAAACTCAAGTCACTGGCCGGCTGGAACCAGCTGGAAGCAGACTGGGAAATGTTCCTGGGTGCAGGTGGCGACAACTTTGTAGCCAACCTGAACGGCAATGATGCAGGCACTGTTGTTTCAATTCCATATTCAGACCACTTCACCTGGATAGGCATGGTTCTGGTGGATCCTGCTTCCAGACGAAAGGGGATAGGCACGGCATTGTTAAAGAAATCGATTGAATCTTCCATAGTGAACGGACCGGTTCGTTTGGATGCTACTGCCGATGGATATGAATTATATAAAACCATTGGTTTTCAGCGGGAATATGAACTTGTCAGGATGACCGGGAATCCAGGTCATATAAACAGGACAAAGGGATATTCATGCAAGCCTGTCCAGGAAAAAGAACTGCCCGCTATTATCGCATATGATGCTCCTGTATTCGGAGCAGAAAGGAGGGGGATACTGGAATCTTTATACAGCATGAATCCTGAATATGCATTTTGTATAAAGGAAAATGATTCTCTTTCAGCATACTGTATGGGCAGGTCAGGGAGCCGGTATGAAATGATCGGACCGGTGGTCGCCGAAGACACCTGGATGGCGAAAGATCTTTTGCTTGATTTCCTGCAGAAATGTACCGGCAAACAACTCCTTATAGATGCATTCCCGGATAAACCTGACTGGATCTCTTTTTTGGAGAGCCTGGGGTTTACCAGGCAGCGTGATTTTATCCGTATGTGCCTGGGTGACCTGAAGCATAAAGGGATCACCGGAAAACAATTCGCGATAGCCGGACCTGAAATAGGATAAAGAGGACTTTCCGGGGAAGAATGTAAAATTCAGCCGCAATTACTTTTCAGTTTTTTCCCATTCCTCGATTTCCCCTTCCACAATTTTGAACAGGGGATGAACATCAATATCTACTACTTCAGATAATTTGTGAAATCTTTCAGCATCTCTCTTCAGCAGCTTATTTAGCAGATGTTTCTTTTCAAATTTTATTTATATCGAACTTATATCCTCTTGATAAGGCATCTTCGTAGATTATTGATAAATATTGATTCAAACAGTCTGCTGCATTCTCAGATTTATTAAATCTATTGAGCTGAGGATGGTTCCTGTAGGCTTTTATCCTGTCCTCAAGGACAGATTTAGCCAGAAGGGACTCCCTCCAAAGAGCAACAAGTCCTTTTGAATCAAGATATTTTGGATGTAATGACCAGAGCCTCAAAATATATTTATTTATCTATTAAACTTTTCAAAGCACTTTCAAGATCAGGGAATGCAAAATTATATCCTGCCGATGTAATTTTCCCGGAGGATACCCGGCTCCCTTTTAAGAACAAATCAGACATATTGCCAAATAGTATTTTCAGGCCTGCAGCCGGTATATTGGGAAACCAAAAAGCTTTATTAAGGTGGCGGGCTAAGGTGTGTGTAAACTCTTTATTGCTTGTATGCTCAGGAGCTACAGCATTATATGCGCCATCTATACCAGCATCTTCAATGGCTTTAAGATATATCCCGCACAGGTCATCAATGTGTATCCACGGTAAATATTGATTCCCGCTGCCTAATGCTGAACCCATGCCCAGTTTGACAGGAATCATGATTCTTGATAGTGCACCACCCGTTTCAGTGAGTGCAATCCCTGTCCTTATTTTTACTGATCGTATTCCGTGATCCCTGAATCTGTCTGCAAGGCTTTCCCATTCTCTGCATACCTGTCCAAGAAAGTCGTTTGCAGCCGGTTCTGTCTCATCAAATATTTTCTCTGTTGTTACCGCCCCATAATACCCTATTGCTGAGGCTGTAATAATCGCCTCTGGCTTTTTTTTCTGCTCTTTAATTTTTTTTAGGATCAGATCTCCTGATTTGATTCTGCTGTCAAGAATTTGCCGCTTTCTTTTACTGGTCCATCTTTTTTCCCCTATATTAACTCCTGCAAGATGCACAATATAGTCAGCCGCAGCTACAGCTTCTGCGTCAATTACATTGTTACCCGGATCCCAATTGTATGCGGGTATTTCATTCTTACTGTTATTTGTTCTGCTTAAAATGGCTACTTCATATCCTTTTTCCAGTAATCTTTTGCAAAGATGCCTGCCAATTAGTCCTGATCCTCCTGTTACT
>CAZILN010000426.1:0-6846 GCA_964540005.1 uncultured Bacteroidaceae bacterium
TTTCCATACCTGGATTACACAGATTGTCTCCATCGGCCGGGAAGATGATGTTTGTCAGGGCCACATCATAATCAATAGCCGGCCGGCCTTCCAGGATCATCAGCCCGGCACCGTCAAGAGTCCAGTCCTCCGCTCCGGCCCAGTTCATCAGGGCTTCATTATCCGTATCATTATCATTGTCTCTTATCCTGACATCCAATCCGATACCAGTGCCCGTGGCAGGTATCAAATTCTGGCCGGATAAGAGAGCTTCCCATCCAATTCTGAATTCGAAAATATAACCCGTTCCATTGGTAGTATTGGTGAATTCCACATCATGGAATGGTCCGCATCCATAAAGTTCATCAACGTTCCACATGACCTGGAACTGGTAATTATCTTTGTTACATGGTCCTTCATTATCCTTGTCATTCTGTATATCGAAAAAGATATCCACTCCATCACTTTGATAAGAATCCCCGCCCGGACCATAAGAAAACATATGTTCATCAGTCACATCAATCAGTATGTACAGGTTGGCTGAATCCCAGGTGGCGCTCCAATAGCCTGACAGGTCATCAGTATCATCGACAGTGCCCTGTATATTTTCAATCGGGTTGTGTTCGGCATCTATCCAGAGCTGTTCATCGGCAGATCCGTCTATGATGATGCCTGTTCCGGCTATATCATACTGAATATAAGCAGTCTGATCATAGATCTTTATATCGTCAAAAGCAAAACCTTCAGTGTTATGATCACCTCCATCAGTGGCCAGGCCTATTCTGAACCTGACAGTTGGTTCACCCGCCAGATCAGGAAGGGGATGTTGTACAGAATACCAATCTCCGCTTTGCCCTGTCCAGTAGTATAATATACCGGCTTGTGCTGGTCCGTCCTGTTCGGGAGGAGCCTCATAGTTATACCAGTCAGGATCAGCAGTGGATCCGATCAGGTGCCATGACATACCATTATCAATGGAATATTCTAGCCAGGTCCCGTCATCACCATCTTCCATATCGGTCCAGATATTCATTTCAAATACAGGATTCATGACTGTTGAGAAATCAAAACACCTGCTGCCAATATATGACAGGGTATTATCGTATGTTGTCCCGGTCAGATTAGTCACCCAGGCATTGGCTCCGGAAGCAGCATAATTGATCACACTGCCTGCCGGTATTCCCAGCTGCCAGGTTTCTGTAACATCATTGGGGATCCAGTACTGTAGGACCTCAAAATCCTGTACATAGGGATAGCTTGAAACAGGAGGTGCTGAGTAAAAGCTGCTGAATGAGGTGTCATTATCCTGCCATGGATCTCCCGGTAGGTCAACCCAGACAATGAGTTCATGCAACTGGTTGGCAGAAAGATCCAGGACTGCAGTAAACTGGAACAAGACAGTATCTCCGGCGGGAATACTGCCAGCAAATGCTTCTGATATAGGCTCACCTCCGTTAAGGGAGTAGAAAAGATCGCAATTGCTTATTGGATCGGTGCCATCGTTAATAAGTTGTACAATCACTGAATCACCCGGTGAATACTCACATTTCACCGGTATAGAAACAACCTGACCGATCCTGGCATCTTGCGCTGACTTGACATCATAAATCACAACATCGTCAAAAGCAAAGCCATCATAATCACCCCAGTTGTCAACAATATGGTTAACAAATCGGAGCTTTACATATGGTTCACCGGCTAATCCGTCAAGCATGTGCCTGGCAGTGATCCAAACCGAATCCAGAGACTGGTTCCAGCCCATTGCATTACCATAATGATTCATTGACCAGAGCTCACCATCAGGTTCTGTATACCAGTTGAGTGTATCACCGGTGGTACCCAGGAAATTCCAGCTACCGCCACCATCGGTTGAATATTGGAGAGCGGCGCCCATTTCCACGCTCGAAAGCTGACGCATCATTTTGAATTCGATGGCAGGTCTCCCATAGGAGCTCAGATCAAAGCAGGGACTTACTACGTTAGATACATCACGGAAAGGAGGACCACCTGAGTTAGTATACCAGGCATTGGTTCCTGAGGCAGCATTATTTATCACCGAGCCTTCAGGTGTGCCTAACTTCCATCCTGCCGGACTGATATAACCTCCCAGATAATATTCCTGATAACCGGAGCCTACATCTGTAATGGCCGACCAGTAGTGGGTGGTATTTTCAAAATCCTGCACGTAGGGTGATGGTCCGGATATTACCGGTTGATTGACATAATCCATTTGCAGTGTATCATTGCGTTGGTTCGGGTCCAAAGAAAGTGAAGCCCAAACCTTCAGTGTGTATTCACCGGGTGCAACAACAACGTTTGAGATGTATGCAGAATATCCAGCTCTTTCACTGGGATTTAGATAAGTCTCGACATATGTGCTATCCGGGGGATCAGAATCTACCTGGCAGACCAGGTAGAAATTCTCTATAGGATTATCACCGGCATTGGTGATATCAACATCAACCCGGGTCAATCCTTCACATGGCGGGTATTGATAGATTCTGGATAACCATATATCATCCGCCGGTCTGTCGTAGATTCGTATGTCATCAAATCCGAATCCATCATAATTATCATATGGACCTCCTTCAGTACCGAAAACAACCCTGAACCGTACATCCGAATTTCCTGCCAGCCAATCAAGTGTGTGAACAACTGGTACCCAGTGATACATCTTGCCCATCCAGATGTCACCACCTCCTACAGATTCCAGAATCCCGATATGATGATTGTACCAGTTAGCAGGAACTCCCGTTGGCCCGATATTTAACCATGTATTTCCTCCGTCATCTGAATACTGAATGGCTGCACCAGATGTCCAGTCTGAATGCCACCAGGCTTTCATTTCAATAACAGGATTTGCAAGTCCGGTAAAGTCGAAGCAGGGACTTTCGACAAAGGACAGTTCATCCTGGTTGAAAGAACCTGTGAGATTGGTTACCCATGCATTGGATCCTTCTGCTGCATGATCGATAACAGGTCCGACAGGTACGCCGGCTTCCCATGAATTATTCTGGCCTGAAGATGACCAGTAATGTGTCCCTTCAAATCCCTGGTTGTACGGGAATGTGTTTATGATTGGTTTGCTGTGCAGATCGACAAAGAGTGTGTCATCATCCGGCCAGCCTTCGTCAGGCATCTCCATCCAGATCTTCAGGCTGTACGTACCGAGGGGGGAGAAATCCTCCGTATGGCTGACAAAAGTATGGTCAAATGTCTGATCTGGATCCAGCATAAAGGTTATTGTGTCACGGTTTACATCACCACCATCAATCTGGTATGCCAGGTAGAATTCTGTCCATGAGAAGGTACCCTTGTTTTCAACCCTGACCTGTAGATTCTCGGAGGCACCAAGTGCGCATCCTGATGCTGGAGCCAGCAGCTCAGTCACACTGCCATCATAAGCGGCATCATAGATGATCACATCATCAAAAGCAAATCCTTCCTGATCATCTGTATCCCCTGTCCCAAAGGCAATTCTGAACTGGATGTTTGACATTCCTGTGAGCCCGCTGAGTGCATTACTGGCTGCCCACCATTCTCCAAAAAAGGTTGCCCATCCATCATTCATATCCAGGTAATACAGTGCATCGATATAGGTGTTATACCAGTTTACTCCGTCTTCCACCGAACCGACATGTGACCATGTTTTTCCACTATCTGCCGAATACTGAAAAGTGGCTCCTTCGTTCCAGTGTATCTCACTACGTACCTGTATCTTTACCTTAGGATCGAATATCCCTGTGAAGTCAAAGAATGGACTGACAACCCATGATTGTTCATTCTGATTATGGTTCCCGGTAAGATTGGTTACCCAGGCATTGTCTCCTGAAGAGGCATAGCTAATTTCTGAAGCTGCCGGGCTACCCAGTTCCCAGGAGGAATTCTGACCACCTGAATACCAGTACTGTGGCCCTTCAAAATCCTGTACGTATGGAAAGGTGTTAATAAGGGGTGAGTTGATGATAGTAAGGGTAATGCTGTCGTTATCGGTGATGATGCTATCCCAGGGATGCACCACTTTGGCGATACAGAAATATTCCCCGTAGGCTGAGAAATTGGCCGTATCGACAGGATCGGTGAAAGTATAGTTCATTGTATCACCTTCAAAAAATCCCTCACCGGGCACATTATCTGTTCTCCAGCTTGCCCCTCCATCAATTGAATAGTACACATCAAATGAGGATTGTGCTTCGTAGGCCCCTTCATTAATTATCCGTACCGTAACCTGTTCATGGCCGGTCAGTTCGGGTCCGCTTTGCGGGGATGCCCATTGATACATCCTCAGGTCATATCCAGGCCGCTCAAAGATCTTTATATCGTCAATGGCCACTCCTTCATTTGGTTGCCAGTTGTCCTGTGAATAGAAATAGATTCTTAGTTTAACACCTGACTGGTTACCCAGACCTTCAAGAGAATGCCTTACTGTAATCCAATTGGTATCTGATACATTCGACCAGCCAAGGTCATGGGGCGCATATCCCATGTTACCCTCGTAACCTTCATTATACCAGTTGAAATGGTCGTTTAGGCCACCGACAACGTTCCACTCTCCTCCATCAACCGAAGCTTCAAGCCAGCACGCCCCGGAATAGTTGCCCAGATCCCTCCATATCCTGAATTCTATCATAGGTTGTGAGATACCCATATTATAAAAATCGAGGCCTGGACTTTCAATGAATCCTGATTCCCAGAATCCATGGGCACCGCTTGGATTGGTTACCCATGCGGTGTTTCCCGGGTCATTAATTATAGCACCTGCGGGTTCTCCCAGTTCCCAGCTGTATTTTGCAGATTCATAATGATGCGGGGTCGACCAGGTGGGGTAACCTGATTCGAAATCCTCGAAATAGGGGAATGCATCGATCATTGCTTTGGATACTACCGTCTTTACAAGTGTGTCGTTATCCTGGTACGGATCACCAGGAAGGTTTATCCAGGCCTTTACCTGGTAACTGGTGCTGTCATTCAGCAGGTTTAATGAAGTAAGGGGGAAATAGGATTTGATCTCTTCGGGCAGAAGGGTGTCATTGAAAAAATATTCGCTGTCATACGGATTGACATCCAGCTGGTAATATACTGTAATGTTAAATATTGTGTCAGTACCATAATTACGTACTTCAATTTCAAGCGGCTCCCCAGCCGTAAGTCCACTGTTTGATTGAGGCTGATATATTTCTGTTACACCCGCTTCCTGTGCAGGCTGCTCATAAATGCTGATATCATCGAAGGCAAATCCGTCGAAGGAATTTCCTCCCGACTCTGATCCAAAGGCGATCCTGAATTTCACACTGGATTGTTCGCCCAGTCCGTCAAGGGTGTGACGCACAAGTTTCCAGCCCTCTCCGTAACCGAACCATCCGAGCTGGCTTCCGGAAAAATCAAGCGTGCTGTTTGAATTGTTATACCAGTTAAGGTAATCACCCTGGGAGCCGATCGGGAACCAGTTGCTGCCTCCGTTGCTTGAATATTGTATGGTTCCGGCACCGATCCAGTCGAGGTAATACCACAGTTTAAACTCAATGACCGGGTTTGCCAGGCTGGAAAAATCAAAACAGGGACTTTCCACCCAGGATTGTTCATCCAGGTTATGTGGTGTGCTCAATCCGGTTATCCAGGCATTGGAACCTGAAGCGGCACCTGTGATGACCGATCCGCCCGGTGTGCCTAGCTCCCAGGAAGGATTCTGCCCTTCCACGGTCCAGTAAGCATTACCACCCTCAAAATCCTGGTCATAGGGGAAGGTGGAGATAACAGGTTTGTTTACCACTGTTGGCCCGATGAGGGTATCGTTCAAGGGATTTTCATCCCCGGGCAGCACTGTGGCTGCCCACAGTTCATAGCTGCCAATGGCAGAGAAATCCACATTTACAAAGTGGATAAGCGTATCACCCCCTTCGAGGTGTATATTGACGGACACGGTCTGGAAGCTTGATCCTCCGTCAATCGAATATGACAGGTCATAGACGTCCTGGGCAACAAGCCCGTTATTGATTATCATGTAACCGACCGTATCATTGGCTGTGAGGTCGCACTGGTTTCCCGGAGCCAGAGGGGAGATGGCAAGGACAGAAAGATCATTGGTGTATTCCCGGAGCGCGAACAGGGTAAGGACTTCATCATCGGACAGGGGTCTGTCATAGAACCGTATCTCATCGATCCGGCCCTGGAACGGATCGGCTCCGGCATTAAATGTTCCTATATGTAGGCTGGATGGGTTATTATCTATAGGACCTGATATCATGAACGAGGCATCCTGCTGCCCGTTCACGAACATGCGAAGGCTATCGCCTTCACTGGTTACAACAACATGGTACCACCTGTCATTCTGGAATACACCCTGCGACCCCTGGAAACTGTTTTCCATACCTCCCGTCCAGAAGGTGAAATAAAGGGCATCATCCATGACGGCTAACTGGTAATTATCACCGTTGCTCCTTTCCCCCAGGATGGTGTTCTGTGCGGGATGCAGGTCGTTGGGATAGATCCATGCAGATATGGTGAAGTAATTGGCATTATTGATCAGGCTGAGACCGGGTCCGTAATCAATATAATCATCTGTCCCGTTAAAGTAGTAAGATGAATCCGGCTTATTGAAGCGGTTGATATCAAGTGATGCCCCTATCACGGTACCATCATGGCCCCAACCGCTGACATCTTCTGCATTCCCGTCAAAGGGGAAAAAGGCCTTCAGTTCTGCATTGACAATATAATCATCCCAGAAATGACGGATGGTGTCGCTTGATGTCTGGATGATCCAGGTCCGGTTGGGCTTTGCGCCTGGGAATTCCGATGTGCTCGAGCTGCTGTTGATACGGAATTTGTATTCGAGCGTATCCAATAACAAGAATTCACCGAACAGTGTCA
>CAZILN010000427.1:0-6041 GCA_964540005.1 uncultured Bacteroidaceae bacterium
GATGAATTCCGAGTATGACATGTCATATTCCCTCACTGCTGCATTGATCCGCTGTATCCAGAGGGACCTGAATTCCCCCTTCTTCTTCCTCCTGTCGCGGTATGCATATGTCATCCCTTTTTCGAGGGCATTTTTGGCAACTGTATAAACATTCTTCCTGCGGCCAAAGTATCCTTTTGTTTGCTTAAGAATCTTCTTCTTTCTCCGTCTTGACGCTACTGTATTTACCGAACGTGGCATTTTCTTTCCTTTATTTTAGACTGTTAATAATGTTACGAGCCAATCAGCTGTTTGACGTTTGCTGCGTCAGCTTTATGAACCTCCGTATAGTGGCCAAGGTTCCTTTTTCTCTTCTTACTCTTTTTTGTAAGTATATGGCTCTTATAGGCATGTTTCCTTTTTATCTTTCCTGTTCCGGTCAGGGAGAATCTCTTCTTCGCTCCCGGATTCACTTTCATTTTTGGCATACTTATTTGATTTTCAGTGTTTGTACTCTTGATTTCACCTATCTGCTTTTCTTTTTGCTCTTCTTACTTAATCCTTCAGTCGTTCAAGCTATGAATTTGTAATCTGTGAACATGTTAACTGATCTATTTCTTCCCCTTGATCGTCTTTGGACTCAGTATCATGGTCATCCGTTTTCCTTCAAGCTTTGGAAGCTGTTCTACCTTGCCCAGTTCTTCAAGATCCTGTGCAAACCTGAGCAACAGGATTTCTCCTTTTTCAGAGTATATGATAGACCTTCCTTTAAAAAACACAAAGGCTTTAACTTTGGCGCCGTCTTCCAGGAACTTCTGTGCGTGCTTCAGTTTAAAGTTATAGTCGTGATCATCCGTATTGGGACCGAATCTTAATTCCTTAACAATTATCTTGGTAGATTTTGCTTTCAGTTCCTTTTGTTTCTTTTTTTGCTGGTATAGAAATTTCTGGTAATCAATTATTTTGCAAACCGGCGGGTCTGATTTTCCAGAGATTTCAACCAGGTCCAGTTCCAGTTCATCAGCCAGTTGAAGGGCTTCTCTTACCGGAAAGATACCGGGGTTATCAATGTTATCTCCTACCAGCCTGACCATTGGTGATGTAATTCTTTCATTGATCCGGTGCAATGCAACCTTTTGCCTGGGCCTCCTTGGCCCGTACCTTTGACTATTTCCAGCTATAATTTATTCCTCCTGTATTTTGTTAGCAGTAAATTAAACTTCCAGTTGTTTTTTCTCTTCGTTTTTCAGGAAATCCGCAAATTCTTTCATTTTCATTGAACCCTGGTCTCCGGCACCCTGTTTTCTGACAGAGACTGACTGATCGTTCTCTTCTTTTTCCCCGACGATCAGGAAGTAGGGTATCTTTCTTAACTCACTGTCCCTTATTTTTTTACCTATCTTTTCACTCCTGAAATCTACGAGACTGCGAATATCGCAATTATTTAGAAAATTTAAAACTTTTTCCGCGTAATCGTTGAATTTTTCGCTGATCGGCAGTATGATGACCTGGTCAGGAGCCAGCCAGAGCGGGAATTTGCCGCCGGTGTGCTCGATCAATACGGCTACAAATCGTTCCATGGAACCGAATGGCGCCCGATGGATCATCACAGGCCTGTGTTTCAGGTTATCCGCTCCGACATATTCCAGTTCAAACCTGTCAGGCAGGTTATAATCAACCTGTATGGTACCCAGCTGCCAATTTCTTCCAATGGCATCTTTAACCATAAAATCAAGTTTGGGGCCATAGAAAGCTGCTTCACCTTTCACAATCTCGGCATCCAGCCCCTTGTCCTGGCATGCTTCAATGATGGCTTTTTCTGATTTATCCCAGTTTTCATCGCTTCCGATATACTTTTCAGTGTCTTGCGGGTTACGGAGTGAGATCTGTGCAGTATAATCCTCAAAATCAAGAGCCCGGAAAATATGCAATATGATATCGATTACCTTGATGAACTCTTCCTTTAGCTGATCAGGGCGGCAGAAAATATGCGCATCATCCTGCGTGAATCCCCTTACGCGGGTTAAGCCATGCAGCTCACCGCTCATTTCGTATCGGTAAACAGTTCCGAATTCTGCATACCTGATGGGAAGATCCTTGTATGATTTGGGACTGCTGCTATACATTTCGCAATGATGCGGGCAGTTCATTGGTTTCAGCATGTATTCCTCACCTTCAACGGGAGTCTTGAATGGCTGAAAGGAATCCTTTCCGTACTTGTCATAGTGCCCGGAGATCTTATACAGTTCTGTCTGGCCTATATGGGGGGAGAGGACCGGGTCGTATCCGTGCCGGACCTGAACCTGCTTAAGGAAATTTTCAAGTCGTTCCCTGAGCATGGCTCCTCTTGGCAGCCAGAGCGGCAGTCCCGGGCCCACTTTCTGTGAGAAGGTGAATAATTCCAGTTCGCGGCCAATCTTCCTGTGATCCCTTTGTTTTGCCTGTTCCAGCAACTCCAGGTATTCGTCCAGCATTTTCTGCTTTGGAAAAGTGATACCGTACACCCGGGTGAGCTGTTTCCTTTTAATATCACCCCTCCAGTATGCCCCGGCTATGCTCAGTAATTTTATGGCCTTGATACTTCCGCTGTCGGGCAGGTGCGGCCCGCGGCAAAGGTCGGTAAAGGTACCCTGCTCATAAAGGGAGATTGTCCCGTCTTCCAGTTCTTCTATAAGCTCCAGCTTATATTCATCCCCTTTTTTGGAGAAATAATCCAGTGCCTGTTTTTTACTTACTTCCTGTCTTCTATAAGGGCTTTTCAAGGCTGACAACTGCTTCATCTTTGCTTCGATCTCAGGCAAATCGCTGTCAGTCAGAACTTTGTCCCCAGGAAGCTCTATATCGTAATAAAATCCCTGTTCTATTGCCGGACCGATCCCGAATTTTGTTCCAGGATAGAGTGTTTCTATGGCCTCAGCCATAAGGTGGGCGGAAGAATGCCAGAAAGCGTGCTTCCCATCCTCATCTGACCACTTATGGAGGTTAATTTCAGCATCTTTCATCAGAGGGCGGGTCAGGTCCCATAATTCACCATTTACGCTTACCGATAGTACTTCTCTCGCCAGAGACGGGCTTATGCTTTCTGCGATCTCATAAGCGGTAACACCCTTGGCATATTCCTTGGTCGATTTATCGGGGAAAGTGATAGTAATCATTCCAGTTTTCTCTTATCCTTTTCAAAAAATTATGCAAAGATAAATAATAATGGTAAAACTAACCGGACAATAAGGGCTATTAACCAATATTTAATAATTTAGTGCGTTTGACATTACAAAAGTAGTCCCGGAGAGGTTGTGATCCAGCCAGGGCTCCATTCAGACAGGCCGTATTCTTTATGACAGTATGCAGGGTGTATAAAAACTAACAATTATGATTACACGCACAGTTTTTTCCGTATTAGTTATGCTTTCTGTGGGTTGTTGCCTTCCCGGATCAATCTCCGGTGTTTCGGCTCAGCATCCAGGAGCCTTTGAAGGACTGGCCTCCATGAACGACGGGGAGCATTATACCATTCTTGAAGAGTCCCGGCGGATTGTCAAGTACAGCTATGCAACAGGGGATGAGGTTGAGATTATTTTCTCACTCTCAGAGATCCCGGGTGCAGATATCAGTGCTATTGATGATTACCAGTTCAGCCAGGATGAGCAAATAATACTTCTTACAACCGGAATGGAGAGTATTTACCGAAGGTCATTCACTGCCGAGTACTATATATGGGATATCAGCAGTGAGAAACTATTCAGGCTTTCTGAGGGAGGAAAACAGCAGCTGGCTGAAATATCCCCAGACAACCTGAATGTTGCCTTCGTTCGGGATAATAATCTTTACATCAGTGACCTTGACAAGGGGACAGAGAGGCAGATTACAGAGGATGGCAGATACAATCACATAATTAACGGGGCACCGGACTGGGTATATGAAGAGGAATTCGGTTTCTCAAAGGCCTGGACCTGGTCGCCGGATGGGAAAAAAATAGCCTATTACCGCTTTGATGAATCAGGCGTCAGGCTGTTTAATATGACAACTTATGGTGAGCTGTACCCTGAATGGTACCAGTTCAAATACCCCAAGGCCGGGGAGGAGAACTCTGTTGTCAGCCTGCATGTTTATCACCTGGCTGACCACCAAACCGTTGAAGTTCAGACCGGAGAGGAAAAAGATCAGTACCTGCCACGGATCGAATGGACCAGTGATCCGGACAAACTGGCATTCATGAGGCTGAACCGCCTGCAGAATAAACTTGATATCTTCCTGGCAGATGCAGCCAGCGGGCAATCGGAATTGATCCTGACCGAAGAGGAAACCCAGTACATAGGGGAGCCTGACGACGATAAGGTCACTTTCCTTGAAGACGGCAAACATTTCCTGTATTTCAGTGAGATGGACGGTTACAATCACCTGTACCTGTATTCTATAGACGGGCAGCTTCAGCATGCTGTTACTTCGGGTGACTGGGATGTGAGTGAATTTCTAGGCTATGATGCCGATAATAAGCAGGTATATTATTCTTCCTATGAAGAGTCATCAATAAACCGCAGTGTATACCGGGTCGGCCTTGACGGAGGGAAGAAGAAAAAGATCTCTAAGGAGAAAGGATGGAACACGGCTTCCTTCAGCAAAGGATTCAAATATTACATACATTATCATTCCAGTGCATCCACTCCACAGGTCATCACCCTGCATGAGGCCGGCGGTAAACAGGTCAGGGAGCTTGTTAATGCTGAGAGGATGAAAGATATAGCAATCAGCCGTGGTGTGGGTACCAAGGAATTCCTGCAAATAAAGACAATTGACGGAGTCCCGCTGAACGCCTACATTATCAAGCCGGCAGATTTTGATCCTGGTAAAAAGTACCCCCTGTTTATGTTTGTATACGGTGGCCCGGAATCCCAGAATGTGAGAGACGACTGGGGATATGAGCAATGGTTCCATGATCTCGTGCCGGAGGGTTATATAGTTGCTTGCGTGGATAACCGGGGTACCAATGGACGAGGAGAAGCCTTCAGGAAATCTACCTATATGAAGCTGGGGGAGTATGAAACAGTTGACCAGATCGAGGCGGCCAGGTACCTGGGCGGACTGGATTATATCGATAAAGAAAGAATAGGGATCTACGGCTGGAGCTACGGGGGGTATATGACATCCCTGTGTATGTGCAAGGGAGACGGTGTTTTCTCTGTCGGTATTGCCGTCGCACCGGTGACCAACTGGAAATATTATGATACCATATACACGGAACGCTTTATGAGGACACCACAGGAGAATGAATCAGGGTATGAAGATAACTCCCCGGTGAATTTTGCCGATGGCCTCCGAGGTAAATTCCTGCTGGTCCATGGTATGAGTGATGATAATGTCCACTTTCAGAATTCTGTTGATTTTGCCGCTGCTCTGATTGAAGCCGATATCCAGTTTGAAATGCTGTATTACCCCAACCAGAATCACGGCATCAGGGGAGGTAATTCCCGGTATCACCTCTATGAGAAAATGACCGGCTTCATCCTGGAAAATCTGTAGGAAGTCCAGGTTCCAGTTCTGAACACTTCTGAGCTTCGGGGAAGATCAGGGATCTTTTCCTGAATCCTGCGACATTACCCGTAGCTTGCTGCAAGGAGCTTCAATGACAGCTTTGTCAGGTTTTCCCTCATCATGTATATCAGGCATTGCCTTTAATCATAGGATTTACACTTATTTGGCATGGATTTTGGATTTCATAGAGTAAAACTTATTAAATCATAAAGCCATGAAACGTTTACTATATATTATTTTAGCTGTCCCTCTTCTATTTAGCTGTGACAGTGATCCTTATGCTGATTTCTTCACTTCCAGGGATGTCGTGGAAGTCGGTGAGATCATCTATTTTACCAATAATTCTATGGATGCCGATGCATTTGAATGGGATTTTGACGACGGAACCTATTCAAATCGCCTTGATGCCGAACATATCTACACAGCCAGTGGTACCTACCGAGTTACCCTTACTGCTTTTTCGGGGAAAAATAAATTTGACAGGGCCCATATGATCGTGGAGGTATTATTCCCGACCAGCCTGGAGGTAACTG
>CAZILN010000428.1:0-1662 GCA_964540005.1 uncultured Bacteroidaceae bacterium
CACTGATAGAAGCGATTGTTTTTGCTGACAGGGCAGCCAGATCTGCCATAGAGACGATAGGTAGGACCAGCTGGCAGGAGAACATTCCGGACTGGGATTATTCCGGAACTTCCCATACCGAGGAAATGGTGCTCATTACCCAGAATTATAAGGAGATGCAGCAGATCATGAGTAATTATGTGGGGATAGTGCGTTCGGATCTGAGGCTTAAGCGTGCCCTTGACCGCCTGGAGATAATTTATAAAGAGACCGAGGATCTGTACAGGAAATCCACCCTGTCACAAAAACTCTGTGAATTAAGGAACCTTATCAATGCAGGCTACCTGATAATAAAGATGGCGCAGGAGAGAAAAGAAAGTCGCGGACTGCATTTTAATACCGACTATCCGGATAAGAAAAAGAATGTTTGAACGCTTTACCCAGGAATCCCTTTACTCTGGGTTCAGGTGTGTGTCGAATAATTTATAAATACGCTTGTATTCGTCTGTCCAGCTGCTAGGTTCCGTAAAGCTATGCTTCTCTACCGGGTAAACCGCCATCTCCCAGTTATCCTTACCCAGTTCTATCAGCCTCTGGGCAAGCCTGACCACGTCCTGAAAATGTACGTTATCATCTATCATCCCGTGACATATCAGAAGGTGCCCTTCCAGACCTTCAGCAAAATAGATCGGAGAGCTTCTCCGGTACGCAATGCTATCCTCTTCAGGCGTATTCAAAATATTGGATGTATAGCCATGATTATAATGTGCCCAGTCTGTTACTGATCTGAGGGCAGCTCCTACAGCAAATACATCAGGCTGTGTGAACATGGCCATCAGGGTTATGAATCCTCCGTATGAGCCACCGTATATGCCGATACGTGAAGGATCAATATCCAGCTCCTCTGTCAGCCAGGCAGCCCCGTCCACCTGGTCCTCCAGGTCCTGACCTCCCATATGCCGGTAAATAGCCGTTCTCCAGTCCCGGCCATACCCGGCACTTCCGCGGTAATCAATATCAAGCACAGTATAACCGTTATCAGCTAAAAAATTATGGAACATATATTCCCTGGAGTAAGTGCTCCACCATTTATGGACGTTCTGCAGGTAGCCGGCACCATGGACAAAAATGACTGCGGCACCATTCCTTTTTTCTTCTTCGGGCCGGTAAAGCCTGGCTGGCACCATAACATCATCCCGGGCCTTAAATTTTATGATCTCGGGCTCTCTCCAGGGATAAGCAGAAAAATCCTCGGAATAGGAATCGGTGAGCTTTATCGGATTGGCATCCTCTGTTGTTTCCTGCAGGTAAAGTTCCCAGGGCCTGTTGGAATAAGAATAACGGATGATCATATGTTTCTGGTCGTAAGAAAGGCTGACATCATTATTTCCCTCCATGTTTGTAAGCTGAACGACCTTGCCACCCAATAGCGGCATCCTGTAAAAATGCCTTTCACCGGGATGGACCTGGTTGGAAGAGAAGTACCATGATTTTTCATCAAGGGAAATGATAGGATCATAAACTTCATACGGGCCTTTGGTAAGCTGTATCTTCTTCTTTTTACTGACGTCCATGATGTATAAATGCGAGTATCCGGTTTCCTCAGACTGGAAATAAATGTGTTTATTGTCAGGCAGCCATCCGAGCACACCCTCAGAAAAGGTCCAGTCTATACCCGGACCC
>CAZILN010000429.1:0-2546 GCA_964540005.1 uncultured Bacteroidaceae bacterium
CCCATTTCACCTTCTATCTCGGCCTTCGGCGTGAGGGCTGCCACGCTGTCAATGACAATGATGTCTATCGCTCCCGAGCGGATCAGGTGATCTGCTATTTCCAGGGCCTGTTCCCCGTTATCGGGCTGCGATATGAACAGGTTCTCGATATCCACACCCAGTTTTTCGGCATAAAACCTGTCGAATGCATGCTCGGCGTCAATAAATGCAGCAATACCTCCGCTCTTCTGGGCCTCGGCAATGGCATGTATGGCCAGTGTGGTTTTTCCGGAGGATTCCGGACCGAAGATCTCGATGACCCGTCCCCGTGGATAACCTCCTATACCCAGGGCCATGTTCAGGGCGATGGACCCTGAATTAATTGTGGGAACATCAACAACGGCCCTGTCACCCATCTTCATGATGGTACCCTTACCATATCCCTTTTCTATTTTGTCCAGTGTCAGTTGCAGGGCCTTCATCTTCTCCTGCTTGATCTTATCATCTTTTTTTTCTTCAGTCATGTGTTCGGTTATTTATTGAGTTCTTCCAGTATTTGCTGCCGGGGGTCAGAAAGCAGGGTAAAGGGGAGTTCCGAAAAATTATCGCGCAGGTTACAGGCTTCTGCCGTACAACCCGGTGTATCATCTTTTTTCAATTCTGGCATTCTGAATTCCCTGGTTAATAGTATGAGGTAAAATTACAATATTTGACCGAATTAAGGATTTACCTGACATTTTTTCTATATTGCCTGCATCGCTTTATGACTAAATTTAAAAAATATCATACACTCAGCCTTCTCTTTTTTTTCTTTTTCCCCTTAACTATATATCCGCAGGCTGCAGTAAAAGATACAGGAAATCTTTTCACCTGGACAGATTCTGTTCAGGAGATAAACCTGCCTGATTTCATTTCAGATCCGGCATACCTCGACCTGCTAAAGGAAGGGCTGTCGAGACAGGCAGTGATAGACTCCCTTTCTGACTGGGCTGTTGAAAGCAGGAAACAGGCAGGTTTATTAAGCAGCACTTTTGAGAAGTGCCGGCTGCAAAACCGGATAGAAGCGGTGGAGGACAGTGTTATAATACTGGAAAGTGAAGCCGACAGTATCTTCCGGATGATTGCTGATATAGAGTCGGGCACTCTCAGATCGACCAGGCCTTTCCTGATACTGGATACCATCATTAACGGGATAAAGGTATATCATTATGATCTGGATAAACTGCCTGCACCGGCCGGGGAACCGGAGACCCTTGTCGAGCTGATCAGGATTGAAAAACATTTTGATACCACGATTTCCAATGCAGAGACCAGTTTTATGATCATGGAAGCTTCTCCCTACTCGGAGGAGCATTATTTTGATTCGGTTTTCATCATTCCGGAGGGTATTTTTTACTGGATACAACTGGCGGCATTCAGCAATCCGCCTGATCCTGATTATTTTGGCGGGATTTGGCCTGTAACCATGGTCAGGGACACAGGTCAGGATATCGTGAGATATTATGCCGGAAGGTTTACGCAGCTGGATGAAGCCCGCAGGTCCCTGGGTGAAGTTAAGAGGCTGGGCATGAATGATGCTTTTATCATAGGGTACTACAACCGGCAAAAAATGTCAGTGACAAGGGTAGAACAATATGAACTTAAGGGGAAATAGGCTGATTATTACTTTTTCTGCACTGATTGTATCTCTTCATTGTAAAACATTTTCTTAAATTTGCTGTGGGATTAACAAATCATGATATGGTAAAAAGTGATAAATCCAAAGAGGTCCCCATAATTGAAGAGGCCAATACATCAAACGAAGATCAATCCAGTTCGTTGATTTTACATAATGATGAGGTTAACAGTTTTGATTTCGTCATTGAATGCCTCATTGACATCTGTGATCATAGCCTGGTCCAGGCAGAACAATGCACATACCTGGTTCATTATAAGGGAAAATGTGATGTTAAATCAGGCTCATATGATTATCTTAATTCCATGCGGCTGGCCCTGCTTGACAAGGGTTTGCAGGCAACCATTGACTAAGGCCATATACTCATATCCATGTCTATTACAGCCATCATATTACTGATATTACTGGGCGTCTTCCTGTTTGTCGTGGAATTCCTGCTGGTGCCGGGCGTGACCATCGCAGGGATAGGAGGGACTATTCTGCTGGGACTTTCAGTATATATGGCCTATACCCATCACGGTAATGTGGTCGGTAATATAACACTGTTAGCTACCCTTCTTTTTTCACTGGGTACCATAATTATTGCCTTGCGTGCCCGTACATGGAACCGACTGATGCTGCATAAGAATATTGAGGGGAAGGTCGAGGTCGGACTGGAGGATGATAAGATCAAACCGGGAGATACCGGTGAAAGTATGACGCGGATGAATCCAGTTGGGAAAGTAATGGTCAATGATATTGTTGTAGAAGGAAAATCAAACAGCGGATTTCTAAACCAACATACTAAAATAGAAGTCATTAAAGTATTAAATACACAAGTAATTGTTAAACCACTTAAAGAAGAATAATCATGGAAGGAGCCCTGTTTTATATCGTAGTTATTATCGCGTCT
>CAZILN010000430.1:0-4850 GCA_964540005.1 uncultured Bacteroidaceae bacterium
AGGGTGGAATCGGGGAACTGTCTTCCGATGATAGATATAGGTTTGCCATCAGTGGTGGTCCCTATCTGGTAAACTTCCATATATGGACGGAGACCCCTGATCAGGGCTTCACCAAGACCGGAAGTCACATGGCTGGTGATAATATATACCTTGTCAATATTGAGTGAATCTGCTACCGATTCGAAGCGGTATGTTACATTCCGCTGATCCGCTTTGATGCTGTTGAACTGATATCTGATGAAGGGTTCCTTATTTGCAATATTACCTGCAATGACATTGGCCAGGTACCTGCAGATCTCGGCCAGGCCATTACTGGTATAACGAAGGTCAACAATCAGCTCATCCAGTTCCCCGTGGTCGTTGATGTCTTTGAACAGGTTTTTCAGTTCAGCATCTGCCCGTACGAGAAAGCTGTTCAGGACCAGGTAACCCACATCCTTCCCGGCTACTTTGAAAGTATCAGTATGCTGGAGGGCAAGGGGACTAATGATACGGTTGGCAAGGGACAATTGTTTTGAGCCTCCCGAAGTGGTCCTAAAGCTGAAAGTATTCACCACATCAATGCTGTCATCCACCAGTTCGTCAAGATTATCCCTTGTAACCGCCTGGCCGTTGATCTGTGTTATTTCCCAGCCACGCTCAACACCGGCAGCGTCTGCATCTGTATTCTTATAAGCATAACCTACCCTGAGTTTATCCTCACTGTCCCATGCCCAGACAAAACCATGGGATTGTATACTGGTAGTTAACAGGCTATCGTTATAATTTGTGGCGACGATTTCCGACCATCTGTCAATATCAAGCCTGAGGGCCTCAAGTAATTGTGACGGGGAATCATAATCGTCGGGATTTACATCGGGCATGGTGTCACTCCACAGATACCATTCCTTCATGGCATCGAGCAATTGTTCTTTACCGAGTGTAGAGTCTTCGGGAGCAAATCTTTTGCACTGGCTGATTGTTATTACAGCAAGGATCAGGCTTAGTGCTGTTACTATCCTGTTTATCCTTATTGAATGTTTCATATTATGCAGTCTTGCTTTTTTTTCTAAACGGAATTTTCTCTGTCAATATTCCACCAATAATAAATAATAATCCGAGAAAACTTGTTATCATGATCCTCTCTCCGACAAAGATATGAATAATATACAGCGAAAGTAAGGGTGCTACATAAACTAAAGTGCTGATCTTATCAGTAGACCGGGTCAGCTGAAGGGCTTTCAACCAGAACCAGAATGTAATACCCATTTCAAATATCCCCGAATAAACTGCCAGTCCCACCCCCTTTGCCGGCCATGGATGGGTCCCGCCAAAAACTATAAGAACCGGGATAATATACACACTGGCAAAGAAAAAATTCAGTCCGAGTTTCATCGTTACATCCCTTTTGTCGCGTACGTTCAGCAGCCAGAACAGGGACCAGATCAATGCGCTTACTACAGCCAGGATAACTCCTAAAGGCTGCTTTATATTAAAGCTGAAAGGATCGCCCTGGGAGGATATCAGGTATACTCCTGTGAAACATATGAACAGGGCAAGGTAACTTTTAGCAGGGACCTTTTGTTTGAGCAAGGGAACAGACAGAAATACCAGGAGGATCGGCCAGATCATATTCAGTGGCTGGGCCACCTGTGCAGGCAACAATGAATAAGCCTTAAAGAGTATCAGGTAATAAACAAAGGGATTCAGCAAACCAAGGAGGGCTGAGTACAGGTACTGCTGAAGTGAGTATGATTTAAGCAGGCTGAGTTTTCCCTGGATTATGATCAGTACGACAAAAACAAAAAATGATACCAGGGTAGCAATAAACAGGAACTGTATGTAAGTCAGGTATTCAAGACCGATTTTAAAGGCCGAGGCTATGGTGGACCAGAAAAAAATGGAAATACCGGCAAACAGGTATGCTTTGTGTTGCTTATTCATAATTGCCTTGCGGACTTCCTGATATGGTGATAAGGGAGTCGATCCGGGGTTTGAGCAGGTAGTAGGACCTGACATTGAGATCCGCCGAAGAACGGGTAGAATCCACCCGTTTTTTCAAATCTGACAGTAATTCAGTCTCATCCTGCAGGCGTTTCTCTAGGCCCCCCGGGTTTTCATTTCTCTTTTCAAGCAGTCCGGCGATCTCTTTAAGGCTGCTCTCAATCAGGAATGCTTCTTCATGGAACTGGTTGCATGACTGCAGGCAGGCGTTCAGGTTGTTGTCTATCAGCCGGTAAGATTGTATCATCTGTATATTGATGCCGGAATCATATCCTGACCCCGATAATATGCTGAGATCATCCCGGATCTCTTCATAGAATTCATTCAGACGCTGTATTTCAGGGGATCCTATGCTTGCCTGGATCTCTTCAAGCTGGATGAGGAGGCTGTCAATTGTATCTGATGTATGGCCTTTTTTTTCGGAAGTACAGCTTATCCCTGTGAGCAGGGAAACCGTTAAAAGGACTGGGATTATCCGGATGAACAGGGATGACTTATTCATACTCTGATAAGTATGTTTCCAATTCAGCGTTATATGCCTAGTTTATTATCTCAAAACCTGTATACTCATGAAGGACACGGGGTACCAGGATACCCTCATCCCTCTGGTTGTTCTCAAGGATGGCAGCCACAATCCGGGGCAGGGCAAGGGCACTTCCGTTCAGCGTATGAGCGATCCTGTTCTTCCGCACATCCTCATCCCTGTACCTTATCTTCAGCCTGTTTGCCTGGTATGATTCGAAATTGGAAACAGAGCTCACTTCGAGCCATTTTTTCTGTCCGGCAGCAAAAACCTCGAAATCATTGGTCAGGGCCGAGGTAAATCCAAGATCCCCGCCGCATAACCTCATAATGCGGTAAGGAAGCTCAAGCAGGTTGATGAGTTTTTCAATGTGTTCAGTCATCTGGTCCAGGCTCTCGTAAGATCTGTCGGGATGCTGGATCTGCACAATTTCCACTTTATCAAACTGATGAAGACGATTCAGTCCGCGTACATCGGATCCCCAGGAACCGGCTTCCCGCCTGAAACAGGGAGTATAGGCAGTGCACAGGATCGGCAACTCACTGGCTGACAGGATGCTGTCACGGAATATGTTTGTTACCGGGACTTCCGCAGTGGGTATCAGGTAATAATTGTCTGAGGGCACCTGGTACATCTGGCCTTCCTTATCCGGCAGCTGACCTGTCCCGAATCCTGAATCCTCGTTTACCATTATGGGTGGCATGTATTCGGTATATCCGGCTTGGTGGTTCTGATCAAGGAAAAAATTGATAAGGGCCCGTTGCAGTTTGGCCCCTTTTCCTATATACAGTGGAAATCCTGCACCCGTTATTTTATTGCCAAGCTCAAAATCAATGATCCCGTATTTTTTTATAAGTTCCCAGTGAGGTTTGGCATCCGGACCTAATTCCGGAACCGGGCCATTATTCCTGATCTCGAGATTATCAGCCTCAGTGTTTCCTGCCGGCACCAGTTCATGGGGTATATTTGGTATCTGGCTCAGTAATTCAGTGATCTCTTCCATAGCCCTGTTATGATCCAGGCTAAGTGTCCTGATCTTTTCCTTGAGTTGTCCGGTTTCCGACTTCATCCGGTCAGCTGCTTCGGTTTCCCCCGATTTGAAGAGCTTCCCTATCTCTTTGGATTTGTTGTTCAAATCACTCTGCAGCTCATCTGCCTGGTGCTGGCCGGATCGCCTGCTGTTATCCAGCTCAATGACCTTATCAATAAGATCCGGCTGATCAAAATTTTTTATTTTCAGGCGGTCAACCACCAGGTCACGGTTATCCCGGATGTAAGAAATTGTAAGCATAATACTTAATGTGAGGGAGTATAAAAATAAAAAAATCCCCTGAATCCTGCGAGTGCAATCCCAATTTCTTGCTTTGGGATTAACGGGCATAATTTCAGGAGATGATCAGTATGTATCCTCAGGAAGTCTGTTTTGCTAGGTTGTTTCCGTTTCGATGGAAACATAGGATTTGTTGTCCTTCTTTTTCTTGAAAGTCACCATACCATCTGCCAGGGCAAAGAGGGTATGATCCTTACCCATACCTACATTCAAGCCCGGATGATGAACCGTGCCTCTCTGGCGTACAATGATGTTGCCGGCCCTGGCAGCCTGGCCTCCGAACAATTTTACTCCCAGGCGTTTGCTCTCTGATTCCCGGCCGTTTCTTGAACTCCCTGCTCCCTTCTTGTGTGCCATGATTCTAATATTTTACTGTTACTATTACTTACTCTTTTATTCCATACCCGGCTTTGCAGTTCCGGCACCCCCTGCTGCAGGCTTTTTGGCGCTTGTTTTCTTCACGCTGCTACCAGCAGAGGCAATCTTTTTTGCAGCCGGTTTCTTTGCAGCCGGTTTCTTTGCAGTGGTGCCTTTAGCCGATGCTTTTCCTGTATCAGCCTTCTTTTCAGCGGTGGGTTTCTTAGCTGTTACCGGTTTCTTTTCAGCAACATCTTTTACTTCAGCTTTGCTTACCTCCGTCTTGGCTGTTTTTTTCTTTGTGGCAGCAGCCTTTTCTGTGGCGGTCTCCTTTGCACTGGCTTTTTCAAAGATATCCTCAATAAGGACCTCAGTGAGATACTGCCTGTGCCCGTTCTTTTTCTGGTAGCCCTTCCTGCGTTTTTTCTTAAAAACCAAGACCTTGTCTCCTTTGAGATGGGACAGGACCTTGGCGGAAATGACAGCTCCCTGAATGTGCGGTTCTCCAATCAGGACAGTCTTATTATTATCAATCAGCAGGACCCTGTCAAAATCGATTTTTGATCCTTCCTTCTCATCCAGCCTGTGGACAAATATTTTCTGGTTCTTCTCAACCTTGAATTGTTGTCCGGCTATATCAACTATTGCATACATTCC
>CAZILN010000431.1:0-20314 GCA_964540005.1 uncultured Bacteroidaceae bacterium
TCCTTAACAGTCAGCCAGCCTGATACCATCGGATACTCGGATCTGATTGTCAGTCCGGTAGCCTGCCGGGGCGATAATAATGCTTCCATAAACATTACAGGTTCAGGCGGGAATCCCCCCTACGATTATACTCTTATGCCCGGATCAGAAACCAACAATACAGGATTATTTGACAGCCTTGCTCCGGGGAGCTATACTGTTGAAATTACCGGATCCGGAGGATGCCCGGGCTATACTACTGATGCTATTTTATTTACTGATCCTCCTTTTCTGGGCCTTGATTCTACAAACTATGCGACGATCAGCTGCCAGGGTGCAAACAACGGGTCAATAGAAATTTTTGCAAAGGGAGGCGTCAGTCCGATTAATTATTCTGTTGATACCGGGAACAACTATACTCTTCTGGATATTTTCCCGAATCTTCCTCCATCCACTTATATTACGGTCATTCAAGATGCTAACGGATGTATGATAAAGGGAGACACCATAGTATTCACAGATCCTCCCGGCCTCCTGGTAGATAATCTGTCAAGCACAGATATAACATGCTTCGGAGACAGCAGCGGTACCATTACGGTCCTTGCCTCAGGCGGTACAACCCCCCTAGAGTACACGCTTGACAGTATCAACTGGCAAACATCCGGTACGTTTACTTCTGTACCAGCCGGCAGCTATCGTGTTTATATGCGTGATGCCAATGGCTGTGCCGATAGCACAAATTCTCTCACAATAACCCAGGGCCCTGAGATATTTGCTGATATTACAAGCGTTAAATCCCTGAACGGACAACCCGGATCCATACATATCTCATCAAGCGGTGGTGTAGGCAGTCATCAATATTCATTAGATTCGATAGGCGTTACTATTCGCAACTTCCAGTCTGACACCTTCTTTACCCAGGTCTGGCCGGAGATCTATGATGTTGTTATAAAGGATAATAATTCCTGCACCATGACCCAAAGTTACCTTCTTGAAGCTACGCCTCCCCTGCTGATCGGGGTCAGCCATACAGATAATACCTGTTTTGGCGATTCTGCAGGATCCATCACCCTCTCTTCGGTTAACGGTACAGGGGTAGTACAGTTTTCAATCGATGGCGGAACAAACCTGGATAATGACAGTATATACACCAGTCTTATCTCGACTGACTACTTCATATATGTTATCGATGAGGACCACAGGATATTCAGGGATACTTTAAAAATTACTCAACCTGAGGTAACTATCGTTATGGTAGATACGGTAATAAATATCAAATGTACCGGTGATAATGATGGCGCTATTCATACCAGGGTTTCGAGTGGCATTCGTCCAGTAAGCTATAGCTGGACAAGCCAGGATGGATTCACATCATCCGATTCTATCCTTACAAATCTAGTTGCCGATATATATGAGCTAAAAGTAACAGATGCTGCCGGATGCAATGCAAAGACCCTATCTGTAGAAATCAAGGAACCGATAAGCCTGAGTATCTCCTCCGACAGTATAGAAGATATCAGCTGTTACGGGAACGGTGACGGTGCCATATATATTACAGTAAACGGCGGGTCTCAACCCTATAATGTTTTATGGACAGGTCCTGATTCATATCAATCTTCCAGCTGGGATATTGCTAATCTTGACAGTGGTAACTACCAACTGGTAGTTACCGACCAGAACGGATGTAAAGCAAACCATGGACCGGTTAATATTTGGGAACCTGATAACCTGTCTGTAACAATAGAAGGTTCTTCCATCCTTAGCATTGATTGTGCAGGTACCAACGAAGGAAGTATAGATATAAGCGTCACAGGAGGAGTCCCTTCTTACTCTTATCTCTGGTCCGGTCCGGATGGTTTTACCTCACTCCTGGAAGATATTGCCACCCTTGGCGGCGGAGAATACCGGCTCATCGTTATAGACGGGAATTCCTGTAATGTGTCCACCGGTCCCATATCCATTTCTGAACCTGAGACAATTGGCATTGTTGAGACAATTACTCCGGCTACCTGCTACCGTTCCAGTTTTAACGGGTCTATTTCTCTGTCTGTAGGCGGTGGGACAGGACCATATACTTATTTATGGTCGAATAATGCAACAAGCAAAGATATTTCCGGTCTTGATGCAGGCAATTATTTCGTAACCATTACCGATGCAAATGATTGTGAAGTAAGCAATGGATTTATTGTAAGCTCTTCTTCTTCAGTCCGTGCCAGTGCAGGTAATGATACAGCTGTCTGTCCGGGTGAACAACTGATCCTGGACGGCCAGGGAGGCGATTTCTACATGTGGCAACCTGAGACCGGTTTAAGTAATCCTAATATCCCCAATCCTGTTGCAACTGTAACTGAGAGTATTCAATACATACTCATAGTCTCCGACCCCATCTGTGTTGATTCGGATACACTGATCATTAAACAACATCCCCAGATGACAGTTGATGCAGGTGAAGATACCACAATTACCATCGGGCAGACCATTCAAATGCAAACCAGTGGCGGACCCTTTGAATCATACTCATGGCTGCCGGTAACAGGCCTGGATGATCCCGGGAGCAGATCCCCTATGCTGACCGTGGTGGGTACTATCACATATATTGTAACAGTAACAGATTCATTTGGTTGTAGTGCCACAGATTCTGTCTATATTGAGGTGCCTCATGGTCTTGTTATCTATTCAGGATTTACACCCAATAATGACGGGGTTAATGATTACTGGGATATAGACAATACAGGGTCATATTCTGGGATCATTGTAGAAGTATATAACAGATGGGGCAAGCAGATATTCAGTTCAATTGATTATTTCGATGAAGATCGCTGGGATGGGACATATAATGGAAAGGAAGTTCCTACAGGAACCTATTATTATATTATCAGCAGGGGGGAAGGATTACCTGCGATTACAGGCACCGTAACTATAATCAGATAGTATGAACAGGAAAACAGTCGTCATATTACTGATCGGATTGATCCAGATAACAGGCGTTTACGGACAACAAACGCCCATTTATACTCAGTTCATGTTCAACCCCTTTATATATAATCCGGCCTTTGCAGGTGTTGATCCTTATTACCAGATCAGATCGAATCACAGGTTCCAGTGGATCGGCATTAAGGATCCACCGGTTACCAATACCCTGAGTTTCCAGGGACCCCACTCAAGTTTGCCTATGGGTTTCGGAGGTTATCTTTATAATGATGTTACCGGGCCCACAAGTAAAACCGGACTGACCGGTTCCTATGCTTATAACATTGGCCTTACTGAAAGCATCCGGCTGTCAATGGGAATATCAGCAGGTATCATACAATTCAAGGTGGACGGGACCCAGATACAGTTTAAAGAAGATGAACCCGACCTGGCAATACTGGATGGAATTCAGTCAAGTTATGTTCCTGATGCCAATTTCGGATTGTATCTTTATGCCGATAATTATTATGCCGGCTTTTCAACATCGCAACTGATTAATACCAAGCTCAAACTGACCAATGATCAGAATGGCTTGAATAAACTTAAAAGCCATTTTTATCTCATTGGAGGATACAAATACGAGATCAACACTAATTTCAAAATAGAGCCCAGCCTGATGGTAAAAGGTACTGCACCGGCACAACTTCAGGCTGATGTCAATGCCAGGGTTGTTTATCAGGACAGAGGATGGCTGGGCGTTTCATTCAGGAGCCAGGATGCTGTCTCTTTCCTTCTTGGTTACATTCAGGAGGAGAGGATCTATATTGGATACTCTTATGATTTCACAATCACTGGCCTTAAAAAGTATAATACAGGATCACATGAAATAATGATAGGTTACAGATTTAATGATTTAAAATGAGCAACAGATCCGTATTGGCAAATAAAAAAGCCCTGGCACCCTGTATTTCGATTTTACTACTGATCATCCTAAGCTGCAATCCTTCAAAACCTCCTCCCAGGGAATATTTCATTCCACGTGAAAAACTGGTTGACATCCTTATAGATATGCATATGGCCGACGCGGTACAAGCAACACCGAGGTTCAGGGATATATCCAGGGAATATGATTCTATCGATCCATATACCAATATATTCCTTCACCATGAGACCACCAAGCAGGCTTTTGACAGCACAATGGCCTATTACTCAATAAATCCGAAAAATCTAATAAGCATCTATGATGAGGTAATAATGAAGATGACAATGATCAATGATTCCCTTCAGCCGGTCATTACGAAATAATCATCCATTAAACTTCCGTCCTCATGGCAACATTGCTTTTTAATGACATTATCTTTGATCCGGCTAAAAGCAGGCGGCTGGGTATTAAACCCCTGGTTAGTTTTTGAATCCAAATTGCCACAGATAAAGACTATATTGATTTGTCCCCTGAACTGGGGTCTGGGCCATGCGAGCAGGGTTTTCATGATCATCAAAGCCCTTCATGAATCCAGGTACAGGGTGATAATTGGGGCTGATAAACTTGCCCTTCAATTATTAAAGACCGAATTCCCTGGTCTGGAAATTATCCGAATCAGGGACATTACAATCAGATACAGCCGCTGGTTCCCAGCCTGGATGGTCATACTGGCAAACTCACCCGTTCTCGCTTTCTCCATTTTCAGGGAACATCACCTGATTAAAAAGATAATAGCAGATCTTCATCCTGATATGATAATCTCTGACAACCGTTATGGTCTATGGAATAAAAATGTGCTGAGTGTTATCCTTACTCATCAGCTATCCCCCAGATTGCCAGCGCTTCTCAGGATTTTTGAAAACTCTCTAAGTAACCTCATCTACAAATTAATACGGAAATTTGACTACTGCTGGGTGCCTGATCTGAAGGGAGTTTCCAGCTTATCAGGTAATTTGTCAGTTACAAAGAAAAAGTCTGCTTCAATTCGATATATAGGTTATCTTTCACGGTTTTCTTCTCTCGAAATCAAACCAGCTGAGAAGATTTATAATCTGATGTTCATCATATCTGGTCCGGAACCCCAGCGCTCTGTTTTCCTGAAGATCATACTTGATGAGTTAAAGGATATATCGCAAAATACCCTTATAGTATCCGGAGAACCGGATAAGGATTATTCATACATGCATTCGCCCGGGTGCAGGATAGTTTCACATTTGCCCTCCCGGAAATTCATGGCTGCATTCAGTTCCTCGGAATATATAATTTGCAGGGCAGGTTATACAACTATCATGGATCTTGTAGTACTGGGGAAAAAAGCCTTACTTGTACCTACACCCGGCCAAACAGAACAGGAATATCTGTCCCGGTACCTGTATGATAAGGGTATATTTCCCAGCCTTCCCCAGAGTCAATTTACTATTGAATCAGCCATAAGGATTACTGACAACTTCCATTTTCAGAAGATGAATAAGATAAGCAATATATCATTCCAGGATTTAATAGAGGAGCATAGTAAGGGAAACTGAAAAGAAGCCTGTCAGGAAACCTGTATAAACCTGGGCAGGATTATGAACTTTGAGTTGCAGCCTGGCAAAACCTATCAAGCCAGCCGCCACAATTGCCAAAATCAGGAAGAATTGGAGATCCACCCTGAGCGACCATATCAGAAAGCTTATCAAACCTGTTAATCCTCCGATACCAATCATGTGAGCGCTGATTTTCCAGATGAATGTTGTAATGATCGCGCACATAACCGCCACCGAACTACCTAGTATGAAAGAATGATAAGCAGGCGGTATAGGTATTTTCTTAAGCAGATAGTAACAGAACAGGTACAAAAGGAAGCCTGCAATCATTGGAATAAAACGTTCTTTCCTGTCATTCAGGTGTACGTTCATTATCAGTTTTTGATAAAGAAAGAAAGGCACCAGGCTCAAGGGGATGATAATGGTACAGAGTACAACCAGGAGGAAAATTACTTTTTTGGCATCATAAGGCAGGTAGGACAGGTATGTGCTGGAATTAAAAAGTACCAGCAAGCCAACCGTCGGCATTAGCAATGGGTGCAGCACATATGATATAATGGCAGATAACTTTTTCACTCATTTATGTTCCCAAAACTATAATTCCTTCCTTAATCTTGCTACGGGTATATTGAGTTGCTCGCGATACTTGGCAACTGTCCTGCGGGCAATCTGATATCCCTTCTCCTGCAGGATCTCAGCCAGCCTTTCATCGGTTAATGGTTTCCTTTTCTTCTCAGCATTTATCAATTCCTGAAGAATGCTCTTGATTTCCCTGGTTGATACCTCTTCCCCGGCATCAGTCTGTAAGCCTTCAGAAAAGAAATATTTTAAGGAAAATATCCCAAAATGTGTTTGAATGTATTTACTGTTTGCCACCCTGGATATTGTTGAAATATCAAGTCCTGTTATATCGGCAATATCTTTCAGGATCATTGGCCTCAATTTTTTCTCATCGCCTTCGAGAAAATACTCATGTTGATAATTAATTATTGCATTCATGGTCATCAGCAAAGTATTTTGCCTCTGTTTGATGGCATCTATGAACCATTTAGCGGAATCCAGTTTCTGTTTTACAAAACTAATGGCATCCTTATCCTGAGGGGTATGATTGTTCTTTTTATTCTTGAATGACTGGATCATTTCACTGTATGTCTGGCTGATACGCAGTTCAGGCTCATTGCGGGAATTCAGGCTCAGCTGAAGTTCCCCTTCCGAGTTGTCGAGAACAAAATCAGGCACGATGTGCTGCACATTTTTATTCTGGGGATCGCTGTATGTACTGCCGGGTTTAGGATTCAGCTTCAAGATCTCATCTATGGCCGCTTTAAGTTCCTCTTCAGTAATATTCAGCCTTGTAATTATTTTATCATAATGCTTCCTGGTGAATTCCTGGAAAAAGTATTTTAGAATCCGCCTTGCCAGTCCGGTTACCGGTTGGTTTAAATCCTTTATCTCAATTTGAAGGAGGAGGCATTCCTGGAGGTCCCTTGCCCCTATACCTACGGGATCAAAATCCTGGATGATTTTCAATACTTCTTCCAGTTCTTCCTCAGATGTAATTATATTCTGTGAGAATGCCAGGTCATCACTGATAGCCGTAAGTTTTCTCCTCAGGTACCCATCTTCGTCAATGTTTCCCAGGATATATTCAGCAAGCTGTATCTGCTTCTCCGTCAATTGTCTGAGGCCCAGCTGACCTTCCAGGTATTCATTGAAGGATGACCCTACTGAAAAAGGTATCTCTTCTTTGCGTTCATCCCTGGAATAATTCTGCGATGAAAGCCTGTACGAAGGTATGTCTTCATCATTCATGTAATCTTCCAATGAAAACTCCTCCTGTTCTATTTCACTGGCAGATCGTTCCTCCTCATTCAGGTCTTCATCAGAAGATTTCTCTTCAAATTCGTCAGCTCCTTCTTCAAGGACAGGATTCTCTTCAAGCTCCTTTTTAATTCTCTGTTCTAGCTGTATGGTTGGTATTTCCAACAGCTTGATCATTTGAATCTGCTGTGGTGATAATTTCTGAAGTAATTTCTGCTGTAATCTTTGCTTCAACATGATCTGACTCGTCTGCTCTGAAAATATCTCAAAAGTTACGAATTTTTTAAAAATCAGCGTTTTTCGGTGTTCTTGGGAATGGTATTACATCTCTAATATTGCTCATTCCCGAGATGAACTGAATCAGCCTCTCAAATCCAAGTCCAAAACCACTGTGAGGTGCTGTCCCGAATTTCCTTGTTTCGAGGTACCACCACAGGTCTTCTTCCGGCAGATTCAATTCCCTTATCCATGAATACAGTCGTTCATAGTTTTCTTCTCGCTGTGATCCGCCTATGATCTCACCGATTTTCGGAAATAGTACATCCATGGCCCTGACAGTTTTACCGTCATCATTCTGCTTCATATAGAACGCCTTGATCTTCTTTGGATAATTGGTAATTATCACCGGTTTTTTGAAATGCTTTTCAACCAGGTATCGTTCGTGTTCAGATTGAAGGTCGGTTCCCCAGTTTACCGGAAATTCAAATTTCTGATCTGCTTTTGAGAGAATATCTATGCCTTCAGTATAGTCGATTCTCATGAAATCATTCTCCAGAATGAATTTCAGGGTTTCAATCAGGTCCGGCTCATACATTTTCCGCAGAAATTCAAGATCGGTCCTGCATGTATCAAGTACATAAGCAATCAAATATTTCAGGAAATCTTCTGCCAGATCCATATTATCATTAATGTCATAAAAAGCCATCTCGGGTTCAATCATCCAGAACTCAGCGAGATGACGGGGTGTGTTCGAATTTTCAGCCCTGAAAGTCGGTCCGAATGTATAAATGGCAGAAAGTGCCAGAGCTCCAAGTTCCCCTTCCAGTTGACCGGATACAGTAAGATTAGTCTCTTTCCCAAAAAAGTCTTCTGAGAAATTAATCTCATTATTATCAGTCAGGGGCAAATCCTTCAGGTCAAGGGTGGTTACCCTGAACATTTCTCCAGCCCCCTCGGCATCAGATCCTGTAATGATGGGAGTATGCAAGTAGTAAAAGCCATTGTCATTAAAATATTTATGGATGCCGTAGGCCAGGTGGTGCCTGAGCCGAAATATAGCACCAAAGGTATTTGTTCTTGGCCGCAAATGGGCTATTTCCCTCAGGAACTCCAGTGTGTGTCCCTTTTTTTGCAGAGGATAGGTTTCCGGATCTGCTGTGCCGTATAGCTCGATTTCTCTTGCCTGTATTTCCACGGCCTGCTCCTGTCCCATCGATTTTACCAGGGTTCCCTTCACAAAAATACTGGCACCGGTACTGATATTTGTTATTATTTCCGAATCGAAATTTTCAACATCTGCTACAATTTGAATGCTATCAAGTGTGGATCCATCATTTACAGTAATAAAAGCCACCTTCTTTCCAACTCTTTTGGTCCTGACCCATCCTTTCACAATACACTCTATATCAAAGTCCTGTGACCCTAACAAATCGACTATTTTTTTACGATTGAATTCTTTCATCGCTCTACATTTAGACAATGAGTACAAAAATAGTATTTAAATGTCGTAATCTATTATGAATCCTTATGACTGGCCAGGGTTATTTTAAAAGATTAAAATTTCATAAATTTATAACTTGAATGATCTAATTATGGATACGCAGAACAGAAACACCATTTTAGTAACCTGGGACAATACTGATGTCTCCGAATTTGCGTTGCAGCATGCAATAAGAATTGGCAATATTGTTGAGAATAATATTCGCCTGATACATGTAGTCGATCAGCATCACAAGGTCCCTCTGGAAGAGGAAGAAAAGGAATTTGCCAAAACAGTATCAGAGCTGAGTTCACAGCATTCGGTTCCACTCGGGGGAGTGGTATTGAAAGGAAAAATAACTAAAGTCATCTCAGAATATGCCAATGATTCTGATGCCAGCATGGTTATTATGGGTACGCATGGAATTAAGGGTATGCAGAAGATTACCGGAAGCTGGGCTTTAAAGGTTATTGTCGGATCGACCATTCCCTTTATTGTTGTACAGGACAAACCACATAGCAGCGAGAGGTATAATAGTATAGTTTTTCCAATAGATTTCAAATCAGAAAACAAAGAGAAACTTCAGTGGGCGATTTTCCTGGGTAAGTACTTCGATTCTAAAATATTTTTATTCAAAGCACCCATTAGCGATAAATCACTGCAAAAAAAGATCAATATCAATCTTAATTTTGCAATGAAGTTCCTGATCAAGAATAATATCTTATATGAAATACATACCGGCACAAAAGCTTCGCGCTTCCCTGATGAGACTATTGAATTTGCACAGAAAATAAACGCTGACCTGATCATTATCACCACAACAAAGTTCATTAACTTTACAGATTACATGCTCGGGGCACAGGAACAGTATATAATTGCAAATAGTTCAAAAATCCCGATTATGTGTGTAAATCCCAGGGCATCATTTGCCTCAATGGGGCAGTTTATGTTTGGAAGCACACAGCCGTAGGGTATAAGGGTATATATTATACAGCTACACAGCTGACGCGATGTCAGGCTGCATAATATATACCCTTATTACGTCGGTATAGAAAAAGAATTATACAGCTACACAGCTGACGCGATGTCAGGCTGCATAATATATACCCTTATTACGTCGGTAAAAGAAGAAGAAAATATTGGTTTATTGGCAGTTGAGGACGTTTTCCATTTTATATCTGGCTGAATTCTCATAAGGTTCTACCAGGCAGTTGCTGAATGCTTCGCAAGCTTTCTCATATTCTACGTTACCAACATAGGCATTACCCAGTTCAAACCAGATCCTGGGTTTCCTCTCTTCATCCGTTTCAAAGTCCAAAGCTTTTTGTGCATTCTCCAAAGCCTTGTCATATTCCAGGTCCTTGTTATAAATACGAGCCATATAATAGTATGGATCAGAAAATTCACTGTCATACTCAAGGGATTTATTTGCCATCTCAAATACAGCAGTGTAATCCTCAGCATTGAAGGCTATTGCAGCCTTATCCCGATAATAGTTCCGAAGATATATGGAAGCCGCCTCGATGTATTTATCATCTTCAGGACTCTGACCGATCTCTAAAGTCTTGGTAAATAGTTCAACCATCTTATCATCTTCATTGGTTTTCCTGTATACCATTCCCTTACCATAATAGGCCCTGGTATAATTAGGAATACCTTCAATGGCCTTGTCAAAACTCATGATGGCATCCTCATATTCCTCATTCTTAAGGTGGTCATTACCTTTCACATAATACAGCTGTGGAATGTATTTTTCAGATTTTGATTTTATATCATCATTCCCGTATTTATCACATGCGACCACAGCATCCTCAAATTTAACAATGGCCCCGCTTATATCCTTTGCTTTATACAGATCCATAGCAATCCTGTAATGAAGTGCTGGTATCTGGGCCTGGGCGTTGGTTTTCATCTCATCACCTTCCGTGCCGAGTTGAGTGGCCAGTTCAATACACTCTTCAAATTTCGTAATAGCTTCTTCGAAAGTTCCACCATTTACCAGCTCGGCCCCAGCATTAAATGCTTCAATGACTTCGGTAATTGTTTGTGCCTGCAAGAATGCAGATGAACTTACAATTATCGAAATCATTAATCCTTTCATAATTTGCTTGTTTATTTTTTTCATAATAAATGGGATTAATTTCTATTTCCTTATAAATTATTCTCCTGTATTAATATCCTGTAATGCAATAAATAGTAAAAAGTCAAATGGCAAAAATAAAAAAAATCAGGATATTAAAAACTTTCGCAGCAAAAACCACCCTATCAGAAGATTAATGTGCTGTCGGATCGCCCTGATTCATTATAATTCACCTATTTTTGTTCAAAAACCATTCCAAACATGAAATTTGAGATCCTGCTTCCCTTCAGCATCTATTTTCTGCTGGCTTCAATTTTAGCTGCTATAATGTCCACGGCTGATTCCCAGCTTCTTGTTGCTGCTTCCAGCATTAGACCTTGTTTTCTGGTTTGTTCTTTTTGCCTGGGCCGGACTTGGTGCTGCTATTGATCCGACATCCATCCTGGCACTTTCCTGGAAAAAAACTTCATCAGCCGGGATTATTGCCGGCTTTTGCACTGGCATTTATCTGTACTATCGTGTTCAGCCTGATCTTTAATGACTGATTACATATCGCTCTAAAAATCTTACATTTGTTCATTAAAATTTCTCGATTTGTCAATATCAGTAAAAAATATTTCAAAAAAATACGGAGACCAGCTAGCCCTTGACAATATAAGCCTGGAGATCAGCAAGGGTGAAATAGCAGGTCTTATCGGTCCCAATGGCGCCGGTAAATCTACTCTGATGAAAATAATCACCGGCTTTCTGCCACCATCTTCCGGCGAGGTATCTGTATCAGGGATGAATGTAGTAGAAAACTCGCTGAAAATCAGGAAGCTGATAGGATACTTGCCCGAACATAATCCCCTCTATCCTGAAATGTATATCAGGGAGTACTTATTGTATGTAGCCGGACTGTACAGGTTGTCCAACAAGGGGTCAGCCCGCGTATCTCAGATTATCGAACAGACCGGATTGAAAGGAGAACTTAAGAAAAAAATAGGAGCCCTTTCCAAGGGTTACAGGCAAAGAGTTGGCCTGGCTCAGGCGCTGGTACATGATCCTGAAGTACTGATACTTGACGAACCTACATCCGGACTGGACCCCAACCAGATTGTTGAGATCCGTGAGCTTATCAGGGAATCAGGGAAAGAAAAAACCATCATATTATCCACACATATTATGCAGGAAGTTGAAGCTATCTGCAGCCGGGTCCTTATTATCAACAAGGGTATTATTGTCGCAGATAATACTTCAGACACATTAACTTCAGGAATAAATGCAGGGTTTCAGACCATTCTGGTTGAATTTGACAATGAAGTAGCAGAAGAAAAGATACAAAGCCTTGACAGGGTGGATAGGGTATTGAATCTTAAGGATAATAACTGGTTGATTCAGACCGGTCAGGACCATGATCTGCGTGGAGATATTTTTGAATTTGCTGTCCGTGAAGGACTGAAGGTCCTTTCCCTTCAAAAACAGGAGAAATCCCTGGAAGAGGTTTTCAGATTGCTAACGGAATGATGATTAAATTTGTGATTGCACGATCCAGGTTTTTGGATTTATGATGCATAATTCTTTACTTCGTTAACTTTTTTATACAATATAATTAACTAAAATATTCTGTAGTGAAATACTTATTTACCTCTGAATCCGTTTCGGAAGGACACCCGGATAAAGTAGCCGATCAGATATCAGATGCACTGCTCGATGAATTCCTGCGCAGGGACCCGGATTCCAAAGTGGCCATTGAAACCATGGTAACTACCGGGCTGGTTGTTTTAAGCGGAGAAGTCAATACAAATTCATATGTTGATGTACAGCAAATAGCCCGAAATGTAATAAGACAGATAGGATATACCGAGGCTGCATATATGTTCGATGCTGACTCGTGCGGGGTCATCTCCACCATCCATGAACAATCCCCGGATATCAGGCAGGGTGTTGTCAGGGAAAGTGCGCTTGCCCAGGGAGCCGGTGACCAGGGAATGATGTTCGGATTCGCATGCAAGGAAACCGATGATTACATGCCTCTCGCTTCAGATCTTTCACATTTACTGCTTCAAGAATTATCCGCTATCAGGAAAGAAGGAAAGCAGATGATCTACCTCAGACCCGACTCAAAATCACAGGTAACCATAGAATACAGCCAGGATAATAAACCTTTAAAGGTACACACCATGGTTGTTTCTACTCAACATGACCAATTTATTGATGATGATGAAAAAATGCTGTTACAGATCAAATCAGATGTTCTGAACATCCTGATACCACGTGTCAGGGAGAAGCTTCCTGCCAGGATAAAAGATCTGTTTACTGACAACCTCATCCTTCATGTAAATCCCACGGGAAAATTCGTTATTGGTGGACCGCATGGCGATACCGGACTTACTGGGAGGAAAATTATTGTTGATACATACGGAGGCAGGGGAGCCCACGGAGGAGGGGCCTTTTCAGGAAAGGATCCTTCAAAGGTCGACAGATCTGCTGCCTATGCAATGAGGCATGTGGCCAAGAACCTTGTAGCTGCAGGCATTGCTGAGGAAGTCCTGGTACAGGTTGCTTACGCCATCGGAGTGGCCAATCCCCTTGGATTATTTGTAAACACTTTTGGTACATCCAATACTGATGTAAGTGACGGGGATATAACAGAAAAACTCATGAAAATATTCGATCTCAGACCAGCAGCTATAATTGAAAGCTATGGATTGAAAAATCCCATCTATCTTCCTACCGCATCATACGGGCATATGGGCAGGACCAGTTACAGGGATAAGGTAGAGATCATTAAAAACTCTAACAGTGAGATGGAAGAGCGATCCATGAAAGAAGTTGATTTCTTTGCATGGGAAAAACTCGACCGTGTTGATGAGCTGAGGAAAGAATTTAAATTGTAACCCGTACAGCTATATTTTATAGCTCAATCCTATCCGTAAATTAAATTTCCCGGGAGGAATGTCACCAATTAACCTTGAGGTCCGTCTTTGATTAATTATTAAAGTTGGATTATCCACACGCACTGAATTTAGTTTGAAATCATACAGCCCGAGAGGCAGATTCAGATCAAGGCTGAATTTTTCTCCCAGTTTGATTTCCATTCCAGGTGTTGCTGCCATTAATAGCCCAAGATCAAGTTCCCAGACAGGATAACTAAGTGAAAAGTAAGGATGATAATTTGACATATCGCAAAACAGCTGGATAGCAGGTCCTACGTAGGGCCTGAGTATTTTATCCGACCGGAAGTAGTAGATGTACTGATACCCCAGGGTTGACTGAAATGCAGTGGATATTCCCCCGCTTTCCAACCGGGTAAGATCTCCTTCAATTATATTTTCCTGAACATCCTGCCTGCGGAACCTAAACGGCATCAACTCAAACTGATGGCTCGTCCTGCCTGTTTGAATCATCTCCAGTGCAACAGAAAAAATGCCCAGATCAAGATCTTTACGCTCCTCAATATAGCTCTGACCGGGATCCAGGGAGCCACTGTATGTATTATCCGATGAACGTTCATAAATACTATTCATGTGTAGTTTAAGCTTTAATTTGCCCGGGACAGCATGTTCCTGGGCATTTAAAGGGAGATTCAGTATCACTATGAAGATCAATGGGGAAACTTTTATAATTCGGAGTTTCATTGGATTACAGGGTTGGTGATTGCAGGAAAAACGCCTCGGCTGTAATAATATTGCCTGTAATAATTGCTTTTGTCACCGTTCCCATAAATCTCAACAATTTTTGATCAGACTTGCCGCCGATGTGAACAATTATTAATTTTGCCAATCACATAATGACAGCTGATATGAAAGGGAAAAAGTGGTATGCTTTGTATACTAAGCCACGATGGGAAAAGAAGGTGGTTCAATTGCTTGACGAAAAGCGAATAGAGAATTACCTTCCCTTACAGAAAATACTCAAGCAATGGAGTGACCGCAGGAAATGGGTCAGAGAGCCTTTATTCAGATCTTATGTTTTTGTCTTCATTAACCAGGAAGAGTATTTATCCACCCTGCAAACTTCAGGCGTGGTGAAATTTGTGACTTTTGAGGGGAAGGCGGTTTCCATCCCACCCATTCAGATCGAAGCCATTAAAACCTTTGTGGAAACAGGAGAGGACCTGTTAACTGAGTCTGTGGAAATGAAAGTAGGCGATAAAGTGAAAGTTATCCGCGGACCACTGAAAGGACTTGAGGGAAAACTAGTAAGAATTTCTGAAAAAAAACGCGTGAGGGTCATGATCGAAGGCATACAGCAATCCCTGCATCTAAGGATACCTGTGTCCTATCTTGAGGTACTTTAATTTTTACAGGACTTCATCTTTCCCATACATTTCTTTGCAGTTACCGGTCAGCATACTACAGTTTACAATCCCATCAGTATCATATTAATTAATTTCACCATGCAACTTATTATACTTAAGGTCATGTCATATTACGGGAGATATTTGTAAATTCGCTGGTTTTGTTTAAAATGTCGAAAAGACTAATACTTATATTACCGCTTGAGTTACTGATTCTTGCCTTATCCTACGTCTTTGTCACATGGATAAAGTCCGGGTCAAGAAGCTATTTTTCATCCAATTACCTGTATGGGCTAATCATATTCGTATTATTCTGGTTTGGAATTTCATTGTTACTTAAGAAATTCTATTTTGATAAGAGTTATAAATCCTATGAACTAACCAGGAACATCCTCTTTGCTAATTTCATCATTCTCGCGAGCATAACCATCCTGATGTACGGATTCAGATCATTACAGTTTTCCAGGATCATTGTGTTCGGCACGATTTTTACCGCAACAGTCTTTGAAATAATAGCAGGGAATGTTCATTATTATGTTACTACTGCTAATGGGAACGGAAAGATCACCCGGACAAAAAAACGAAACAGGAGAAAAAAACTAAGTGATTCTGAGGCCTTGCTTCAGGCAGAACATGAAATAAAGGTCCGCGACATATCCCTGTCAGAAATCCAGTTAAAAAAAGACATCATTGAGGAATGTGGTGTTGCCGCCTATGAATATATCATCAGTAAAATAGACCTTCTGAATCCCCGCAACCTGGTTATTTCCACCAGTACCCGGTTCAATATCCTGTATCAGCCGAATAACTACCTTACCGGGATTGTTAACCTTAAACGCATTAATGATATCCGCTATATAAATAAGTTTTTTGAAGCTGCTAATAAGAAACTGCCGACCGGCGGGACTTTCCTGGGATGTGTTGAGACAAAAGAACTCAGAAAAAAGCGTATCCTGAAAAAATATTACCCCCCGTTCAACTGGATATATTATCTGATTGATTTTATAGTGAAACGTGTATTCCCTAAATTCAATCTTACAAAAAAAATCTATTTTTTCCTGACCAGGGGGCAGAACCGGGTTATTTCCCGTCCTGAAACTCTTGGCAGGCTTTATTCCTGTGGTTTCGAAGTACAGGAGGAAGATTATATTGACAAGTTATTATTCTTTGTTGCTAAAAAGGCTAAAGAACCGGCTTTTGATCTCAAGCCTTCATACGGACCATTGGTGAGATTACGAAGAATAGGGAAGGGGGGGGCAATCATCAGGGTTTATAAAATGCGTACCATGCATCCCTATTCTGAATACCTGCAGGAATATGTTCACCAGAAACATGATCTGCGCGAAGGGGGCAAGTTCAATAATGATTTCAGAATATCCACCATGGGGAAGATCATGAGAGTGTTCTGGATAGATGAACTGCCCATGCTGATAAACCTGTTCAGAGGTGAATTGAAACTGGTAGGTGTACGTCCGATCAGCGAACATTATTTCAAGCTGTATTCCAGGGATCATCAGAAGAGACGGATCAAATATAAACCGGGACTGATCCCTCCCTACTATGCGGACCTGCCTAAAACCCTTGAAGAAATTGAAAGCTCCGAAAAACGATACCTGGATTTATATGACAGGCGTCCTGTTATAACAAACTGGAAATACTTCTGGAAGGCTTTCTATAATATCATTTTCAAACAGGCCAGGTCCAAGTAAACACGGCAATATTTGCTAAATTCACCTCGTTATCCGAAAAAAGAAATATTATCTTTAGTATTCCCTGAATAATTACTATTTGAAAAAGTTACTACTCATACCGCTCCTTGTACTATTTCAAACTACTTTTTCACAGACAATTTATCATCATATTTCAAGTAAGGCGATTTATGACTTCCTGGATGAAATGGCTGCTGAGGGATACATTGAAGTGAATTCGGCAGTTCTTCCATATTCCCGGAAATTTATAGCAGACAGATTAAACGAAATTGATTCATCGAGAGATCAATTGAATTCCCGGCAGTCAAAGGAACTTGATTTTTACCTGAAAGATTTCAACAAAGAACTTAAGGAATATAGAACTTATAAGAAGAGATTTGATTTGCTGTATTATCAGGATTCCCTTTTTTCAATTTCGGCAAACCTGATACTGGGTTACCAATATTGGATCAATGAAAACGGACATGTATACCACCGCTGGAACGGTGGTGAGGTACAATCATATGTGGGTGAACACTGGGGTTTCTATGCAAGCCTGCGTGACAACCATGAATCTGAACCCATATCTGATTCTCCCTTTCTGAATCAACGCATGGGAGGTAACTACAAAGCTGCATATGATTACAGTGAAATGCGGGGAGGCATTACCTATACATGGAAGTGGGGAAATATAGGCCTTGTAAAGGATCACAACATATGGGGAACCAGCAATAATGGTTCAATTATTCAGTCCGGGAGAACTCCTTCCTTCGCTAAAATCCAGTTGAACCTCAATCCGGTTAAATGGTTTGAATTCAATTACTTTCACGGCTGGCTTGTTTCCGAAGTGGTTGACAGCACAAGGAGTTACTGGATCAATAGTAATACCGGCCCTACCTACCGTAAAGTCTTCCATCCGAAATATATGGCAGCAAATATTTTCACTGTTAAACCTTACAGTAAACTGGCAATTTCTGCAGGAAACTCAATTATTTATTCTGATATTGGTGTTCACCCGGCTTACCTGATCCCCTTCTTCTTTTATAAATCTGTTGATCACACGATAAATTCAGCTATAAACAACCAGAATTCTCAGATGTTTTTAGATATCAGTTCATTCAACTTTAGGCACCTTCATCTATACGGAAGCCTGTTTGTAGATGAACTGGCCATTTCCAGAATAACCATTGCCGAAGAACATTCAAATTTCTGGAGCTGGAAACTTGGCGTGCGTACAAGTAATTTGCTCATAGATAATCTTGCTTTATGCTTTGAATATACACGAAGTAATCCTTTTAGTTTTCGTCATCCTGAACCGCCCCTAATCTATGAATCTAACGGGTATAATCTCGGACATTACCTGACAGATAATGCCGTAGAGTATTATTTTGAAGGTAACTACAGGCCCATTGCAAAATTCAGGCTCAAGGCATCCTATTCCTGGGCAAGAAAGGGTCCTGATTATACTGAAGCTGGTGGAACCAGGTTAGGTTTACCCTTTCTCGAGGAAATAATATGGGAATCCAAAGACCTGAATATTCACGTGAATTATCAGATCATCAATGACTTGTTTGTATTTGTCAATTACAGGAATAGCAATATTACAGGAGATTTGGATAATTACACTCATCCCCTCTGGCATGGAAGTACCAATACCCTCTCCATGGGTATGAATTTCGGATTTTAATGTATCAGGATTAAAGAAAATTTCATATATGGCTGATCAGGACAGACAACAAATAAAACCTCCCGTCAAAGTATTTGTTTCAGGATGTTTTGACATGCTGCATAGTGGACACGTGGCCTTTTTTAATGAAGCCGCCGGCTACGGTGATGAATTATATGTCGCCTTAGGATCGGATAAAACAGTAGAAGAACTGAAGGGAAGGAAGACCGTCACTTCTGAAAATGAGCGCAAATACATGATAGAGAATCTAAGATGCGTTACCCGGTGTTTAATAAGCCGGGGAGAAGGATATCTCGATTTCCTGCCGGAACTTACTTCCATTAAGCCGGATGTCTTTGTTGTCAACGAGGATGGCAACAGCCCGGATAAGATCAGGATCTGTAAGGAACACGGTATAAAGTATGTAGTTCTTAAAAGAATCCCTCATGCTGATCTGCCACCCCGTTCAACGACCGATCTCAGGACAACTGGCAGTTTGCCATATCGGATCGATCTTGCTGGGACCTGGATAGATCAACCTTATGTTTCAAAATTTCATCCCGGATCAGCTATTATTACCTCTCTTGAACCTACCATTGAATTTAATGAAAGAGGAGGTATGGCGACCAGTACAAGAAAAAAAGCATTGGAGTTATGGCCTATGGGCATACCCCTCGGCAAACCTGAGGAACTCGCTAAAATGCTATTCAGATGGGATAATCCTCCGGGTAACAGCGAAATCTCAGGCTCCCAGGATAGCCTGGGAATGATCCTGCCGGGATTAAACAAGATATATTATGGGCGTGGAGAATACTGGCCCACCAGGATAGAATCAATTCATGATGAAACCATTTTGAACTGGCTGGAGGATAAAATGAATTTTATTTTTCTCTGGCCCCGGCCATCCGATTACGATGTCCTGGGAGATACGAAGATTAATACATCAAACGTAAAAGCTCTTTCTGATGCCGCTGATAGATGCTGGCAAGGTATTTCGAACATGGATTTTCATGAGTTTGCTGCCGCTGCACTTGATTCCTTTCATGCCCAGGCAAAGATGTTCCCAAGAATGCTCAGTAAAAAGATCAGAGAAGTTATTGACAGCTACAAGCATATTGCATCCGGATGGAAGCTATCCGGTGCCGGAGGCGGAGGTTACCTGGTCCTTTTTGCGGATCAGGCTGTTGAAGGAGCCATTCAGGTTAAAATAAGAAGAAAATATTCTCATCTATAAATGATAGTTAAAATTTCAATGGACAGAAATCCCTGCATGCAACGTCATCCGTTATTAATGAGTCCAACTCTGAAAAAGTTCAATGTTATATTATTTCATAAATTTGTTTAACTTTATAATAATCCTTAAGATATAACAAAATGAAAAAAACTATAATTTTGCATTTCAGTATGTCTTACAGCTAGTTCGTGCAGTTTGAAATCAGACATATAATTTCCACCTGGCCGCCGGAAGTATTAATTATCCTCAGCTTCTTTATGGCTCTGATCATAACCTATGCAGCCATACCGACTATTGTTACTGTTGCCAGGCTTAAGAACCTTGTGGATAAACCAAACGGCAGAAGTTCACATAAATATAATACGCCAACCCTGGGCGGGATAGCTATTTTTGCAGGTGTACTTTTATCATTTACCCTGTTTTCCGAGTTAACCCTGGTTTGGGAAA
>CAZILN010000432.1:0-2216 GCA_964540005.1 uncultured Bacteroidaceae bacterium
CCTTCCTTAAGTGATTTATTGAGAAATACATGATATATTTTTTTCTTATTGAATCTGGGATGGGTCAGTTTCCTGGTCAGTTCTCCATCGTTGGTTAATAAGAGGACCCCGGTTGTGGCCCTGTCCAGGCGGCCGACCGGATAAACCCGGGCGCTGCATTTATTCCCGATCAGGTCCATTACTTTCTTACTGGCATGCGGGTCTTCAACAGTGGTTATATAGTCCTTTGGTTTGTTCATAAGGATGTATACTTTTTCCTCTGATTTCAGCAGCTGGCCGTTATACTTTACCTGGGCATCAGGTAATACCTTGGTGCCCAGCTCTGATACAGGCTTCCCGTTAACAGTTATCAATCCACTGGCTATCATCTCATCTGCTTCCCTCCTGGAACATAATCCGGTATGGGCTATATACTTATTTAGCCTGACAGGGCCCTGCAGTTCTTCCCTCTCTGAGGCTTTCCTTGGGGAGGCTTTCCTATAAGAGTTTTTACTGGCAGAGACCTTCCTTTCTGAGCCCTTACTGTAGGGGCCCTTCCCGGGTGAAGTATGGCTTTTTACCCTTTTTTTAGGATCATGTTTTTTGCCTGGACTTCTATGCTGTTTTTCCATAACTGATTATCTGATTCGTATAATCCCGCCTGCAAAGATAGCCAATTATCAGGAAGCTTGTGGTTGCTTTTCTTTTGCGGCAATGAATTTATCAATTACTTTTGTGGGACTTAACAGGAAACCTGGAAATTCTACTAAAATGGCACTCATTAAATCAATTTCCGGCATCAGGGGCACTATAGGCGGTGAACCGGGAAACAACCTGACCCCGCCCGATATTGTTGCATTTGCCTCTGCTTTCGGTGTCTGGATCAGGAAACAGTCGGGCAAGGAACGTCCGAGAGTTGTACTGGGGAGGGATGCACGTGTTTCAGGGGAAATGCTCAGCCAGCTGGTATGCGGCAGCCTGACCGGAACGGGTATTGATATACTGGATATGGGTATGGCAACAACTCCTACGGTAGAATTAGCCGTACCCGCAGAAAAAGCCGACGGAGGCATTATTCTTACGGCCAGCCATAATCCCGGACAATGGAATGCCCTGAAACTACTGGATCATAAGGGAGAGTTTATCTCTGATGAAGCCGGCCAGGAGCTGTTAAGGATCGCCGGTGATCAGGACTTTAAATATGTCCCGGCAGACAGCCTTGGCAGGATTGAAACGGGAAATATTTATAATGATTTACATATCAAACAAATACTCGGGCTCGAACTGGTCGATACTGCAGCCATCAACGGGGCAGATTTCAGGATAGCCATAGATTGTGTGAATTCTGTAGGCGGACTGATAATTCCTTCATTACTCAAACAACTGGGTGTGAAAGAAGTGATAGAATTGAATTGTGAACCGACAGGGATCTTTGCACACAATCCGGAACCGCTGGCTGAGAACCTTGGAGATATATCGGTCCTGGTACGGGAGCAAAAAGCAGACCTTGGACTTGTTGTTGATCCTGATGTAGACAGGCTGGTTATTATTGATGAAAAGGGAGAAATGATAGGGGAAGAATATACCCTGGTTGCCGTGGCCGATTACGTCCTGAGAAACAATCCGGGCAATACGGCATCCAATCTTTCATCTACCAGGGCTCTTAAAGATATTACGGAAAAATATGGTGGCCGGTATGTTGCCTCTCCTGTGGGAGAAGTAAATGTAGTGAAAGCCATGAAGCAGATCGGCGCGGTGATCGGAGGTGAAGGTAACGGGGGTGTGATCTATCCTGAGCTCCATTATGGCCGTGATGCCCTTGTCGGAATTGCACTTTTCCTCTCCTGCCTGGGGATCCGCGGGGTCACATGCAGCGAACTGAGATCAGAATACCCGGATTATTACATTTCAAAGAATAAGCTTGAATTGAGTGATGTATCGGATATTGACAGCCTGCTGGAGAAGGTGGCTTCGGTGTATCCTGATCAGCAGATCAACAAATCAGACGGGGTAAGGATTGATTTTGAAAAAGAATGGGTGCATCTGAGAAAATCAAACACGGAACCCATTATCAGGGTAATTGCTGAAAGTGATTCGCTTCAGGGGGCTGAAAGGCTGGCCAGGCAGGTGATTGATACAATCAGGACCCTGTAAATCATGAGCTTGGACCAGTTTTGGTTCCGGCTTGTGAAAAAAAAGGCATAAAAGGTGCCGGATCTTCAGAAAAACCAGTACTT
>CAZILN010000433.1:0-5454 GCA_964540005.1 uncultured Bacteroidaceae bacterium
TTTTAAGCCGGGTTTTTATTTTAGAAGCATAAAGACAATATGAATCTGCTGGCAAACATGAGGAGGCTGACGGGTGCAGAATTTGTGTTTGAAAAATCCTTAACTTAACAGCTTAATCAAAACCTATCAAAAATTGAAAACAACTAATTTTTTAGTTTCAGTAACTGCAGGGATGCTTGCGCTCATACTGGCGGTTTCGCTACCCTGCTGCAATAATCCAAGTTCTGTATCCGGCCTTTCGGTTGACTCACTCGATCTGGCCCAGGATAAAATGAAGGCTTATGTGGATAATGGTGAACTGCCCTGCGTGGCCACCCTTGTGATGAAAGACGGTAAAATTGTTCGCCAGTTTGCCTATGGCATGGCGAATATGGAAGAGGGGAAGGAGCTGACCGACAATTCGATCTACAGGATCTATTCCATGTCCAAACCGGTCACCGCAGCAGCCCTTATGATTCTGTACGACGAGGGAAAATTCCAGCTGGATGATCCGGTAGCCATGCATATCCCTGTGTTCAAGGATACAAAGGTTTATGTGGATGGCCAGGTGGTTGACCAGCAGGAACCTTTCACGATCCGGCATCTGTTGACCCACACAGCAGGGTTTACCTACGGCTGGGAGGTGGGCTCCTATGTGGATTCACTTTACCGCGCACTGCGTTCAGGTGGGATATGGGCCACGGCAACGCTGGAAGAAATGATAAACGCTGTGGCCACCGTTCCGCTGAAACACCAGCCAGGAACCACCTATGAATACTCCATTTCCCTTGATGTGGCAGGTTACCTGGTGGAGGTGCTTTCCGGCATGACGTTTGATGAATTCCTGCATACCCGGTTGTTTGATCCGCTGGGAATGGATGATACGGGTTTCGAGGTGCCGGAAGAGGATTTTGACCGGCTGGCCATGATCTATACCAGAAATGAAGAATCAGGGGAACTCACTCCGGTTCCGGATATGACCAACGGGGTTAAACAGCAGGTAACCCTGTTCTCCGGAGGAGGCGGCCTGGTCTCTACCCTCAGCGATTATAGCAAGTTCGGGCAAATGCTGCTGAACGGCGGCGAACTGGACGGGGTACGCATCCTGCAGGAGTCTACCGTGAAGCTGATCATGTCGGATCAGATGCCTGAAGCAGTGGTGTATGAGGGCGGTTACGGCCTCGGAGGCTATGTGAACCTTGAAGACGGTTCCTACGGGTGGTCCGGTGCAGCTTCCACGGACTTTGTTGCCAATCCCTCACATAATATGGTAGTCCTTTCTTTCACCCAGTACATACCTTTTATGGGGGTTCCTTTTGCTGATCAATACAAGAGGATGGTCTGGAATGCCTTACTGGAGTAAAGCTATTAGCAGATATTGTACGCTTCCCTCAAAATTGCAGGGATTACAATTAGGAAATTTCGGAAGATTTGCTTTTGTGGTGCGATGGTTTTAATTAGTTGTTTACTTGCACCTGCCTTACAAGCAGGGGGACACTTGTTAAGGCCCCCAAATCTGATAACGAGCCCTGAGTATTCAGGGCGAGTAATCCATTATCCCCATCTTTATTTAATCTATAATTAGTACTCCCAGCAGAACCTACGCCCCACAATCCAAAACCAAGCCGGGCATTTAAAATAGCATTATTAATAATGAGGTCATAACCATTATCACTTTCGTCAATTACATTTCCATTAAATTGATAATATAGTACCAATCCCGTTCTCATGAAGCATATTTTTTTACAATATTGTAGTATATTCAGATTGTTTTAACAGGACCGATTTCGAAAAATATTGATCCATTAATTATGACAAAGTTCTATACATCAATGAGCACAGGGATTGCCCAATTGGATGATGTTATCCGGGGAGTAAGACCTGGTGATAACATAGTATGGAAGCTGGATTCAATAGAAGATTATATTAAATATGTCCATCCATTTTGCATAGATGCGGCCAGGACCGGAAAGGAACTGATATATTTTCGTTTTGCCGAGCATTCCAGGGTGATACCGGACAATATAAAAGTTGACATATATAATTTAAATCCGCAAGACGGGTTCGAATCTTTTCTCGGTGAGATATTTACAGTTATAGAAACCAAGGGTGAAGGTGCTTTCTACGTATTTGATTCTTTATCTGAACTTGCAGTTGACTGGTACAGCGATATGATGCTTGCAAATTTTTTCATACTTACCTGCCCGTATTTATATGAATACGACACTGTGACATATTTTGCGCTATTGAGAAACCGTCATTCCGTGCAAACGATAAATGCGATTCAGGATACTGCACAGGTGGTAATCGATCATTATGTGAAAGACGGACAGACATATATACATCCTCTTAAAGTAGACAAGAGGCATTCGAAGACAATGTATCTGCTTCATAAATTGAATGAGGGCAGATATGATCCGATAACAAGCAGTTCGGTTATTGCCGATATCCTGGCAGATGTACCACATCCATGGCTTGATTTTTCAGTAACACAGCAGGATCTGTGGAACCGCATTCTTACAAAGGCGCAGGAGATTCAGAAAGAAATAGTCAATGGAAAACCTAAGGATGATGTATACGAAGATTACAGGCAGAGGTTGCTTAGAATGGTCGTTACACGGGATGAACACCTGATGGAACTTGCCCGTAAGAATTTTGATATGTCAGATCTGATAAATATCGGAAAACATATGATCGGAACGGGATTGATTGGCGGGAAGACGGTGGGGATGCTGCTTGCAAGGGCAATTCTTAGAAAAGATGATTACTGGAAGAAGAAGCTTGAGACACATGATTCCTTTTTTGTAGGATCAGATGTATTCTATTCTTATCTGATAAAATGTAAATGCTGGTGGATAAGGTGGAAGCAGAAGAACAACAAGGACTTGATTGAAGGCACAGAAGAAGCCCGCCAGAGATTACTCTCAGGTACTTTTCCTGAAGATATACAGGAACAATTCAGGGAGATCCTGAATTATTTCGGGCAGTCTCCTATTGTTGTAAGGTCAAGCAGTCTGCTTGAGGATGTCATCGGGAACTCCTTTTCAGGCAAATATGAGACCGTATTTTGCGCAAATCAGGGAACTCCTGAAGAGAGGCTTGAAAGCTTCATAAATGCGGTAAAAACCGTATATGCAAGTACCATGGATTCAGAGGCCCTCCTATACCGCTATCAGAGAGGATTACTGGACAGGGATGAACAGATGGCTCTGCTGGTCCAGCGTGTTTCAGGCGCAACATATGGTGATTACTATCTTCCCCAGATCGCAGGAGTAGGTTTTTCATATAATCTTTATGTCTGGGACAGGAGTATTGATCCAAAATCCGGAGTGCTTCGTCTTGTGTTCGGTCTGGGCACAAGAGCTGTCAACCGCAGTGATGATGATTATACCAGAATAGTTGCTGTTAATGAGCCAGAAAAAAGGCCTGAGGCTGATTTCAGCGAGCTGAGGAAATATGCACAGAGGAAAGTTGATATAATAAACCTCGAATCAAATCAGCTCACTTCAGATTATTTTACGGATCTCATACCGAAAACAAAAGGGATCCCCGTAGAACTGTTTGCATCCCCTGACAAGGAGATTGAACGATTAAGCAGGGAGAGAAACCTTAAAAGCGTATTCCCCTGGATATTAACATTCGACAAACTTTTATCAGAAACGGAGTTTATCAAAGATTTTGGCACAATATTGAAAACCTTGCAGGAAGCATACAATTACCCTGTAGATATCGAATTCACCCTGAATTTTGACGAAGACAGAAATTATAAGATTAACCTGCTGCAATGCCGTCCCTTTCAGACAAAGAAAGTTATTGGTGTTGTAAAGGAGCCGGATAATATTGAAGACAATAAGCTTGTGATAAGGACACAGGGTCCGATAATAGGCACAAGCATACACACTTCGATAGACAGGCTTATATATGTTCAACCTGCAGGTTATGGAGCGCTATCGGAAAAAGAAAGGTATGCTGTAGCTGGTATAGTGGGTAAGATTGCGAATATTGATAAAAGAGCATCAAAGACAATAATGCTACTCGGGCCGGGCCGCTGGGGTACAACGACTCCATCCTTGGGAGTTCCGGTGAGATTATCAGATATAAACAATGTATCTGTTTTATGTGAGATTGCGGAAATGCATGATGGTCTTGTTCCTGATGTATCTTTGGGTACACATTTTTTTAACGACCTCGTTGAACTTGATATACTTTATTTGGCAGTATATCCGGGTAAGGGCAATAATTTGATTAACCGGGAATTCCTGAACAATACTAAGAATTGGCTTGAAAATGTTTTTCCAGAGGATTCTAAATGGTCTGATATTGTACGAGTCATCGATTTTTCAGATTTGGAGTATGACCAGCATCTCTATTTGAATGCAAATTCAGTAGAACAAAAAGGTCTTCTTTATTTAGATAAAAAGAATAGTAAGAATTAAGATAAATATAAAACTGAGCGCTCAGAAGGTTATTAATAAAGATAATCCAGCCGGAATTTCTTCAGATAATCTAAAATAATCTGTCGTTTCCAGGTATGGCACTAATTTTAATAATCATATACTGGGCATTAACCTCAAAGCTTAATATCCACACACAAATAAGAATAAAAAATATTTTCTTCATCCGTTCGGAATATTAATTGTCACATATTGACCTTAAGATGAAAGTTTTGTTGAAATGTCAAGATTACCAAATAATTATGGTTCGAATCTTATATCGCTGCAATTAGTAAAGAGGGAGTTAGATCACCTAAGATCTGGCCGGTGACATGACTGTGGATTATTTATTCATATCGCAATGTATCCACCGGGTTTCTGGCTGCTGCACGCCAGCTTTGCCAGCTAACGGTAATCAGAGTAATGATCACTGCAATTATCCCGGCAAGCGCAAATATCCACCAGCTCAGTTCTGTTTTATAGGCAAAATTCCGGAGCCATTTATTCATAGCAAACCAGGCAACAGGACAGGCAATGATAAAGCCGGCAACCACCCAGATAATAAAGTTCCTGTTCAGTAAGATCATCACATTGGAGATCCCGGCTCCATTTGCCTTGATTCATGGTTTTAAGATTATTAGGGAGCCAAAACCATAAATTCAATTCAAATCCACACGCAATCAAAAAGCTCAGCAAGCCAGAAATAACGAGGATTTCAAGGAATGTTATTTAGGTAGTATTATTTTAAATTGAAAGGTAGTCCGATATAAAGTGATAATAACTGCTTTCTATCTTCTTCATTTTCTGAACCTATATTTAAATCCTCATACATTACTGCAAATAACATCTGATCCGGAAGTTTGGGTAAACTCAGACCAAATCCTAATGCATAGTTTACTGTAAAGTTTACCTCTTTTAAAGAACTTATTTGGGGATTAATTACTCCAATAAAATTTATAAATGGCAGGTTTTCTCCTAAATATCGTTGTAGTATGAAATCTATTTTTGGTAAAACAATTTGGTACTCATTTACTAATTCTCC
>CAZILN010000434.1:0-9052 GCA_964540005.1 uncultured Bacteroidaceae bacterium
TTGAATCTGTCAGGTTTGCAACCGCCCTTGGCTTTGAATTCTGGATTGATGATGGTGACGGCAGATGGATTTCCGAAACCTCTGAATTGACCCCGTGGATAGAGCTTGAAAAAATCGGGGAGCAGGCATTTATTGTGCCGCCCGAAGAAGAACTGGAAGAAGCGGAATTTACAGATGCCCAGATCCGGGAAGCCGAAAAGATGAAGGAAGAATCCCAGGACCAGGAAGAATCATTAAACTACGGAGTTATTACTGCGGTATATGCATTTGAGATTACATTCAGCGTTGATGGGGAAGAGTATAAGCAGGTAATACGGATCAAATACCAGTAATATAATTTAACGGACTGTTACTTCTGTCCTACTGCAACCAGGTACTTCAGTGTCCTGAAATAGATCATCCCGTCTGTAATAGCGGGTGTTGTCATGCAGATGTCCCCAAGCGGATTCTCAGCCAGGAGTTTGTACTCCTTACCGGCTTTAAGGACATAGACAGTCCCTTCATCATCCGTTACATAAATTTTCCCGTCAGAGGCAACAGGCGAAGAAATGTAGGAGTTCCCTGAACCCGCTTTTTCCCTCCAGAACACCTCCCCTGTTAAGGCGTCCATACAGCTTACATTGCCGTTCCAATTTACATTATACAGCAATCCCTTATAAACAAGCATGGTCTGCATATAGGATCCGCCACGGGACTTGCCCCACTGGATATACTCAGCTGAGAAATCGCCTTCTCCCAGTTCCAGTGTCCCTGTTGCTGAGGTTTTGATAGCCAGGATAGGTTGATGCTTCCCGTGTGCACTGTTAAAATAAACCAGGTCATTTGATACTATCGGGGTCGGGATCTGTATATCTCCTCCCCCTGACATCTTCCATACTTCTTCTCCTGTTTTGAAATCATATCCGCCGCGGTGCTTGAACCCGTTGACCGCCACCCTGCATTTATCCCCGTCGTAATAAATATTCGGCGTGCACCAGCCAGGGTATTCGTCCCGTTCCTTTCTCCACAGCTCTTCACCGCTGGACAGGTCGTAGGCTGCAATAAAGGAGTTCCTGAGCACATCGGCCTGGACGATAACCACTCCCTCATGGATGAGCGGTGAAGTGGCCCATTCCCATTCGGCATTTTCCATGGTAAAAAACACAGATTCCAGCACACCGAAATCCTTTTCCCACTGAAGATCGCCATCCATATCATAGCAGTAGAGGCCTTCGGAACCGAAAAAAGCCACCACGTATTCTCCATCGGTAGCCAGTGTTGAATTAGCGTGCGTTGATTTTGGATGACGCTTTACTTCCGGGACACCGGTGAAGGCCTTTTGCTCCCACACAAGCTTGCCGGTATTTTTATCATAACAGTATATAATCCAGTCGTGTACCGATTCATCCCTTACCGAACCCACACTGCCGTATATCCCGGTCTTGATGCCCTCATTATCTTGCTGGCTCACTGCCGTGGTAATGAATAATTTATCCCCCCATATTACCGGCGATGAGAGGCCCAGTCCGGGCACCTCCACTTTCCACGCAATGTTCTCACCCGTTTCAAGATCCCAACTGCCTGGCAGGTCTGTCTCATCCAGCACACCGCTTGCATAAAAGCCCCTGTACATAGACCATTGCCTCCGGGGATCAGGCTTGTCCTGTGAATAAATGATAAGATTTATGAATACAACCAAGGGGAATAAAACTGCAGCTTTTTTCATTATTAACATTTAGGTATTAATCGGATAAGATATTAATTCATGGCCAGGATTTAAATTCCAGGGTAAGGCAGAAAAACTGCTGATCACCCTGAATTCTTCCGGGCTGTCTGGGCATAAGAGTAAACAGAGATCAAAATCAATAAACCTGCAATTGCATGCTTCATGTTTCTGCAAATTTAATTAAGAAGAATCAGGATTATATTTTGTGAAAGCAAACCAGGATGTCTTCAAAGAATGTTACTACTCTTAAAAGAAGGTCAAATATAATAATACTTTATTTATCTCTGATTTTGCATAATTTTATAACACAAAATTATTACTTTGAAAATCAAAAGAATAACTATTTTATTGCTTTATGCAGGTTTTTTCTATTCCTGCATGATCAGTTTATCTGCCCAGGAATCCGTTCAGACTTCCAGGAATACCGGTCAACTGGCTGAGTCTCACGAAATCAGAGCCAACGAGATACAGCCTCCTGAGACGGTTATGGACATTCTAGGCATCCGTCCGGGATTGGTCATCGGTGAAGTGGGGGCCGGTAAAGGCCGTGTCACCGTTCATCTGGCCTCCCGCGTCGGAGAAAAAGGCAGGGTTTATGCCAACGATATTGATCCTGCTCCGATCGATTACCTGAAGGCACGTTGCCTTCGCCAGGGACTGGATAATGTAGAACCCATTCTGAGTCTTCCTGATGATCCCCGCTTCCCTCTGAACAGTCTCGACCTGGTTTTCATGTCATGGGTCTATCACCATATTGATGATCCGGTACCTCTCCTCAGGAACCTCCTTCCCACCCTGAAACCGTGGGGATTTGTCGTCCTGGTGGAACCCAAACCTTCAGCAACCGAAGAAAACGGTAAGGTGCTGACAAAGAGCACGGTGGGTGAGGAAGTACAGGCAGCAGGTTTCGTTTTGAATGCAGTCCTTGAAGACCGGCTTAAGGAAGATAATATATTCATCCTGAGTCCCTCCATTCCTGATGTACCCGCTTCACACGACCCTGATGAAGTCCGTGCTTTATGGCTTGATTTCCTTGGATGGACAAAAACCGTTCAAGGCCAATTGTCTCTTAGGGAATATGCCGTGTTCCTTGATGAGCAAGGCATTCCTGGTCCTGAAGTTAGACGCCGCCTCCAGGTCATAGGCGGCCAGCTTACCGAGCAACCTGAGGGCATTGAACTTATTTACGACCCTCTGTACGGTAAACCACTTACCGGTGAACTTGAAAAGGATGGATTCAGGACTTCACCCAACGCCTTCTTGATTGAATCTGTAAAGGATATCAAACCGGCAGGCAAGGCCCTTGACGTTGGCACTGGAATGGGCCGTAATGCCATTTACCTGGCAGGCATCGGATGGGATGTAACGGGTATAGATCTCTCAAGTAAGGGCCTGGAAGTCCTCCATAACAATGCAGAAAAGGCTGGTTTGGATGTCAGGACCATCAAGAGCTCATATGAAGATTTCGATTTTGGCCATGAGCAGTGGTTCCTTGTCGTAATGATCCTTTCCTGGGCTCCCATGGAAGATCCTGATTTTCTTACCCGGTTGAAGGCTTCTATCCGCCCGGGTGGCTATGTCATATTCGAGCACGTAATCCAGCGTTCAGAGGATCCTTTTCCCCCGGGCGTTCATGCATTGGACAGTGATGCTCTTCGCGAATTATTCAAGGATTTTGAGATCCTGATCTACCGGGAGATGGATCTCTCCGGCGATTGGGGAGGTCCCCCCACCCCGCATGTTCGCATGTTGGCCCGAAAACACAACTGAGGAGTAATAATATTCTTAATGAATTCATTATGAATAAATCACATAATAAATATCTTAGGTTTGAATTCCTGTTATTACTATCGATTTTTCTGTGTATCGCAACAGCTTGTTACTCACAGGAAAGAAATGTCCCTGTTGAACCTTCTGAAGAACGGCTTAATAGACAGCACCAGCCTGAGAAGTTAATGGATGCAATTGGCCTTAAGGAAGGAATGGTTATAGCCGATATTGGTGCAGGCAGAGGCCGCATGACAGTCTGGTTTGCCATAAGAGTAGGTGTAAAAGGCAAGGTCTATGCCAATGATATTGATAAAGACGTCCTTGATTATCTTGAAATCAGATGCAGGAAAAATAACTTTTCAAATGTTGAAACATTTCTTGGCCGGGTTGACAACCCAATGCTTCCCAAAGGGGAAGCAGATATTGCATTCATGATAAGCACCTATCATCACCTTGAAAAACCGGTTGAAATGCTTCGGAATACCATTCCTTGTCTGAAAGAAGACGGGACGCTAATCATTGTTGAACGCGATCCGGTTAAAACCGGTCAGAGCCCGAACGAAAGTACTTCAGTGGAAACGCTGAAAAGACAGGCTGATGAGGCTGGTTATTACCTCTTTAAAACAGACCAAAGACTTCTGGAACGAGATAATGTTTATTTCTTTATAGTAAAGAATAAGTAACAGGGTGATTATTGCATTGATATAAAAAGGATTAAGGATAACCAGCCGGAGAAATTCATTTCCCGGATCAAAATCCTACACCGATCTCCAAGACTCAAGCAAAATAAACATTATATTTGCCAGCGCTATAAAATTCGGTTTTTGTCTGAATCTGCCAGGCACAGGCCGGATTCATGTTTTTATGGCGAGATAGCTCAGCTGGTTAGAGCGCATGATTCATAATCATGAGGTCCCGGGTTCAAGTCCCGGTCTCGCTACAAGAAAAAAGCCCGACACTAAGTGCCGGGTTTTTCAATTTTGAGCCGGTGGAAGCTTGCTTTCATAAGGCGAGTAAATTGAAAAAGACGGATGCGAGCGCAGCGAGTCCAGGCTTTTTGCTTGTAAAGCACCCCCTGCGAGGACTCGCGATCCTTTCGTGAAGCGAAAGGTGAGCAACACCGGACGAGCATTTGCGAGGACTCGCGATCCTTTCGTGAAGCGAAAGGCGAGCAACACCGGACGAGCATCTGCGAGGACTCGCGAGCTTTTTGCGCAGCAAAGGCGAGCAACACCGGACGAGCATTTGCGAGGACTCGCGAGCTTTTTGCGAAGCAAAGGCGAGCAACACCGGACGAGCATTTGCGAGGACTCGCGAGCTTTTTGCACAGCAAAGGCGAGCAACACCGGTCTCGCTACTTAACAGTCAATCAATTATCCCGATCTGCCAGGCCGGGGATTTTGTAGGAGAAGGGGGGTCAATCAAAATCAACAGAAAGGGGTTGCTTCGTCCGTTTTTTTACAAAGGTGAAAAGACTATTGGAGAACTGTATATCACACCGATGCTCCAATTGCATAGAGCCATGTATAATAAGAAATTGGTTTAATTACAGGATAACTAAACCAATTCTCATATCAAGAGTTTACATTTTTCTATTGGAAAGCAACCAACAGCAGATGAAAGGTAGCTGACTGAAATACCTGGAAAAACTACCTTGAATCAGTGAATTGCAATGCGCTTAATTCTAAATGTGTTATCCAATCTGAAGGAGACCAGGATCCTTTATCATTATATGATTTGGGACGAATGGCTATCAACCGGCCAACATCTTCTGCATATCCCTTTTCATCTCCAAGTTCATATCTGCAAAGGCATCTTGCTGCCAGGATGCACTCTTCATATGGAAGGAGCTTGTACGCCCTGTTATAATATTTGAGAGCACGCTTTGGGTCATTCTTCTCAAAAAGAAATTCATTTGCTTTTCCCTGAAGTTTTCTTGCGTTTCCAACCAGGTCGTAACCGGGATAAGGTTTGAATACCAGGGAGACCTCCCTGGTCATTGAGGTTGGAATTCCATTTATTACCCCAGGGGTCCAATACCCACCGGTGGTCTTCAGAATACGTATTAATGCTGCATCAATCTCAGGCGAGATACTGTTGATTACCTTGAAGGAGGAAATATTTCCCTCTGCCGTTATCTCGAACTGAACCACTTCCGTTCCGACCGGAACTCCTTTTACATCTCGGATAGGATATATGATGTTTTTAGCAAGGAATTCATGGATTGAAGTGGGATCATCACCTTGAACCAGAATTTCCTTACTAGGGAAACCCGGTGGAGTAATATATGTCCCTTCTAATAGAATTTGTGAATAAGTATGTCCTGAAAGCAAAATTGAAATGGCTGCAACAAGAATTAAATTATTTTGTGTTTTCATGGCTTTTAATTTTAAAGGTTATGATGATACAAAGGTCGATTAAGGAAGGTTGCAGGACCAACAAACCATGTTGCCAATGAATTAAAGATTGTCCAGACAGCTTAACTTATGTTGCCGGTATGGAAATTATGTTGTAATCATGGTTGCAGGAGCAATCCGGAGGGTATTTTTTCAGTTTTCGATCATGTTATAATTCCTGAGCAGATCAGAGATCTTATCATGCTCCCGCTGGTATCGTGCCTGGATCACTCTCATGATCTCCTGAAATTCGGAGGTTTCTCGCACCAGGTCATAGGAAGGAAAGTTTTTTAATTCACTGATAAATCCAATTTCGATGAATGGAATATCTTTCAGACCGGACAGATATTCGAGGGTTTTTTCCTTATTTCCCAGTATGGAATAAACTCTGGCGGTGTACAGGAGGATGTATCCTAATTGTCTGGTCTCTATGGAGTTTTCAAGACTTCTGTTTAAGCTTTCAAGATCAGCATTCGTTGGAAGAAATGCCTGCTCTTCTTTCCCCTGCTGCATTAAAACATACCCGATAATCCATTTGATCCCTATATTAATTCCTTCACTGCTTGGCCTTTCAATGATCTGCCGGGTAATTCTATCAGCCTGATCAAGTTCTTCCATACAGAGATAATTCCAGATCAATTCGAAAAAATATGAGGGATCCAGGGGATTCGACTCGTGAAGTTTCAACGTCCATTGTATTCCTTCGGCATAATTGCCATATGCCCTTTCCAGCTCATCCATCCTTTCAAAGTGATCAAGGGTATTCTCATCAAGGGAAAGCAATTTCTCAGAGTGTTCCCTGGCCAGTTCCGGGAATCCGGCATTTAAAAAGGTGTAATACATAATACGATGAATCCAGGCAGGGACAATAATTTCAACCGGTTTTTTATCTATATATTGTAAATAGTTCTCTACGGTAGTATAAAAGTTATTGTATGATATATACCAATCCAGACTAGAGTAATACATGAGGTATGAATCAGTATCATAACCCTTCATTGCTTCCTGGAAAACGCTATCAGCACTTTCATGAAAACCTTGTCGTTTTAAATAATTGGCTTTGGTTCTTAATGTAAAATAATAATTTTCGTCCCTGGGTCTTTTGCGGCCACGTATTTCTTCGTAACAGGAATGTGCTTTTTCCAGGTACTGCATGCCTGAATCCAGGCATGCACTGGCAAAATACCTGCCTCGGTATGTTTCAGCAAAATAAAAAAAATCAATATAAAGATGTCCCAACCAGGTATAAGCAGCTGCAAAGGTTGAATCGAGTTGTATTGCATTTTCCAGGAGTTGTTTGGCTTTCATCATTTTTGGATCCGTAGAAACAGCACCTTCCAGGGATGCAAAATTTATTAATTCCTGGGCCTGAAGGAAGAATTTATAAGCATTATGGTTATCCGTGGGTGTTGTTTCTACATATTCCCTTTCTGTACGATTCAGAATAACGCGAAGTTCATATGTAATTGCCAGGGCCACTTCTTCCTGCACTTCAAAAAGATTTTCCAGGGTGATCTCACGTTCAAAGGGTTTTGACCAGAGGTGCCTGTTAGTCTCCGCTTCAATCAGCTGGAGGCGGATGCGGGTATTGCTGTTCAGGATCGTTGCACTGCCTTCCAGGATATACCGAGCCTGAAGTTCCCTGCCAATCTCCCGGATGCTTTTATCAGAATTCCTGTATGACTCCGAGGTTGTACGGGAGATTACACACAGTTCATCAACGTGGGAAAGCTTATTGAGTATCTCCTCCATAAGGCCGTTCAGGATGTAATCGTTCTCCCTGTCAGGGCTGTCGTTGTGAAAGGGTAATACTGCAATCACATGGTCTTCTTTGGAACCTATCCCAGGTGAATGTCTGAAGGTAATGACAAGAATTGCAGCTACTGCTATCACAGCAGCAGTAATGATCCATGGAACCGGAAGTTTCCGTTTGTGTTGAATTTGACGGGAGTTGTTAGGTTCGGATTCTTCATATTCAATTCCTGCTGAACCACCTTTTCCTACCTCACCCGGTGGGTATCCAAAGTATTCGTGAAAACATTTTGTAAAATAGGTGGCACTGCCGAATCCTACCATGAAAGCAACTTCAGATACCGTATACCCAGATTCCCTGAGCAATTTCATGGCGTGTTCCAGCCTTGTCTCGGAAATAAGCCGGCTGATCGATTTCCCTGTAAGAGCCCGGACCTTCCGGTGGAGATTGGACCGACTCATGCCTGTTTCCCTGGCCAGCATTGATACTCCGAACTGATCGTTCTCCAGATTGTTCTCAATGATCCCGATGATTTTTCGAAGGAATGGATCATCAATGTTTTGTTGGAGATTCATTTCAGAGTAATTGGATTATCGAATGAACTATTGGGACTAAATTACTAATTAATGAGGAATTAATATCATATTTCCAACTTTGGGAATTGTCAGTTTTGATACTATTTCAGCGGATAGAGTGCATCATCTATGTGTTCTATCCTCTTGCTTTCATAAGGCGAGTAAATTGAAAAAGACGGATGCGAGCGCAGCGAGTCCGGGCTTTTTGCTTGTAAAGCACCCCCTGCGAGGACTCGCGAGCTTTTTGCGCAGCAAAGGTGAGCAACACCGGACGAGCATTTGCGAGGACTCGCGATCCTTTCGTGAAACGAAAGGTGAGCAACACCGGTCTCGCCACTTGATAATCAATAACTTATCCCGATCACCATGGTCGGGATTTTTTATTGGAGAAGGATGTAAAGGATTTTGGGATTCTGAAAAGAAATCACTCAATAAATAACGATCTTTTCGACAAACATTTTTTGACTCCTGAGCAGCAAGATATATACTCCCGGTGGAATCCCTGAAACATCAATCCTGGTTATATCACCCGGATCACAATTAAATTTGCGTAACGTTTGTCCATTGATATTCCTAAGTTCACCGGAGGAATTATTATTCAAGTGAAGATGTTTTATGGAAATATTTTGGTCAGCAGGATTCGGGTATACCAGGATATCTTCCCTTTCATCAGAAACAATATGTGTATAGGATAAATTATTTGAATTACCCGGAGTCAGGTAAAGGTTAGTAAGTATCGAGTAGGCGGCTGGCGGTCAAGAGACCACCAGTGCGCCTCTCACACCACCGTGCATACCGTTCGGTACACGGCGGTTCCTTAAGATGAGCCATTGACCAACCTGTAATAATCCGA
>CAZILN010000435.1:0-13811 GCA_964540005.1 uncultured Bacteroidaceae bacterium
AATACTTCAGACCATGGAAATGTTTCTCAATTTTTTTGAATACTTTCCACTCAAATTCACCAGTTTCAGGTCTGAAGTAGGGTTTGCTGCTGAGAGTAAAAAGATTCTGGGAAATGGGTGTAATTATCCTCTTAGCCTTTAACTGATATATTCTCCATCGAAATGTTGATTCCTTAAGATCAGGATCAAATTGCCGATAAAAAGCCATGAGTGATTCTCTTTTAAAGAATTTCTTTTCTTTAAATTTCTCTTTCAGTTGTTCTAATATGAAATTTTTAGTCAAGTCGTTTAAACATTATGCTTTACAAATATAATAAAAAATCAAACAAAAGACAGTATATTCATTTTATTGTCCATTGTTTGATATCTAACAAAAGACAGTAAACGAATTTTATTGTCCAATGTTTGATACATTAAAAGAGTCATTTGGGGAATATGAATGGAGACTATCTATAAATTATAAGAGGTAAGCATAATGCAATCTTTAATTTTTTATTCATTTTTCTGTTCGACAGTGATTGTACTAGCTCCCTAAATAGTTGGACATAGAATGTAAAAACAGATTTGGAGAAGGTTCAGAAGAGTTCCCAGTATCCTCTTTCCACCATACGAACCAACCAGATTGGCACTAGATTTTATGATTTATCGGGGTGAGAAGATTACCGGCGTGATCTTCCATGGGTGAACTAAAATTAAATAAGCCTGTGCACTTCGTGCACCTTTTTCATTTCCCTCCTGCTTACAAAAGCAAGCTTTTGACGCAATCAGAAAATGAGAAAGCCTGCCAAGCTTGCGCTTGACAGGCTTATTTAATTTGTCGGGGTGAGAAGATTCGAACTTCCGACCCCGCGCCCCCCAGACGCGTACTCTAAACCTGGCTGAGCTACACCCCGAACAAGGAGTGCAAATGTAAAAAAATCATAGATTATCTACAAGTGAATTTACTGTATAAGCTCAGGCGGCAATTTTTCCATGCTCTTTACCTTCTGTAACTTTTAATACATACCAGATAATCATTGCTGCCAGGAACACGCCAAAACCGAAGAATGTAGTATAGAATGATACGAAAACTCCCTGTATTACTATCATAGGTGAAATATCTGCTGCTTCCATAATGGCCTGGAAAGCCAGGTACAATCCAAATGTCTGGAAAAACAGTCCTGCAAGACCTGCAATTCCTCCAAGTGATTTAATGGACAGCATCATCCTCTCGTCCAGGAGTGATGGTGCAATGTGCATGATCCTACGAGCTACCGTAAGAATGCTGATCAACAAAATGACTATTCCCAGGATGAGTATAATACTCATGTTTAACAGATCGCCGGTTACTAAAAATTCTTTCATGATTTCGGACTTTTAAATTAATAATTACCGGCAATATTACAGGCTGGTAAAACTAAAAAGAAATATATTCCCCGGAGCGGTTGAATTATTCCCCGAAGAGTGAATATTGACCTGATTGATCAGTATATGGTCATTCAGGGGGAAAATCGAGCAGTTCAGGGAGTTTTTTTGACCGCTATCCTGAATTCTCTACATTTGTTTTTGTGATAAAACTAACGACCGGATATAACTGGGTGCTGCATGCCTTATTCTGGATAATGGCTACCTTTTTCCTTTGCTATTTCTTCGGTCATTATTCCAGGCAATACCTCTATACTTTCCTGTATGTCTGCTTCCAGTTGCCGGTTATCATTACAACCACCTACCTGATCAATTACTGGCTGGTTCCGAAATTCCTGTTTAAAGACCGCATCGGACGCTTTGTCTATTTTTTATTGGCCTCCCTTATTGTCTCTGCCTGGCTGAATGCCCTTATCACCATATTTGCCTTTACAATTCTATACCACTATAATATCGGGAACCTTCCACCGGCCTCATTTGATTTTAAAATGCTTACGGCCGGCTTATTCATTGTGATCCTTACCGGCGTGGCAATTCATTTTACCAGGGAAAGCCTCAGGCAACAGCGCAGTTCCTTTGAGCTCAGAAAAAAACAGATCGAGACCGAACTTTCACTGAATGAAACACGCCTGAAATTATTGCAGAACCAGCTGCACCCGCATATGCTGTTCAATTCCCTTAACACCATATACGGATTATCCCTGCAACAATCACCAAAGACCCCCGACCTGGTGCTCAACCTTTCCAATATGCTGGATTACATGCTGTACCAGTGCGATACAGAAAAGATCGTTCTGAAAAACGAGATAGATTTCCTGAAAAATTACATTGATATCGAAAAGCAGCGGTTTCCTGAAGGGCTCTCACTGAAGATTGAATGGCCCCCTAATGATGAACAATATGAAATCGCCCCCCTAATGTTGTTACCTCTTATTGAGAATTGTTTCAAACATACCAGGAGCCTCCAGGAAATCAATCCGGAGATACATATTAAAGCCACACTCAAGAAGAACAGGTTTCATTTACATACCAGCAACAACTACAGGGAGAATGAAAATTCTTTACAAAACACGGGCATAGGACTTAACAATCTTCATGAACGCCTTGCTTTGCTATACTCAGGGAAACATGAAATTAATACTCAAATAAAAGATGGCCGGTATCATATGGACCTTTTCCTGGAACTGGATGCAAAAATACAAGACGAACAGCAATGACACATTCCTGTATAATTATTGATGACGAACCGGTAGCCATCGAGGTGATCAAAAACCACCTGCAGCAACTTGAAGATTTCGAGGTAAAGGCTTCATTCACCAACCCTTTAGAAGCTGCTAAATACCTGCGGGAAAACCGGACAGACCTGATTTTTCTTGACATTGAGATGCCTGTTCTCTCAGGTTTCGAATTGCTTTCTTCCCTGCCTGATCCTCCTAAGGTGATTATCACCACCGCCCACAGGGATTATGCTCCCGAAGCTTATAATATGGAAGTACTGGATTACCTCCTGAAACCTATTTCCCTGGATCGCTTGTTGAAAGCAGTAAACAAGTACCACAGGATTGCAGCATCAGATCACCCTTACCAGGACAGGCACCCCAGCGGGGAAGAGGGGCACCTCATCATCAAAGCAGACAAAAAATTTCACAAGGTCTTCTTTAATGAGATCACTTACATCGAGAGCATGGATGATTTCATTCGCATTCATACTGCAAATCACCGGCTTGACTGCTATGAAAGACTGGTCGGTATGGAAAAGAAACTGCCGCCGGGAAAGTATCTCAGGATACACCGGAGTTATATCATCAATCTTGATAAAATTGATTCATTTACGAATACTTCCATTCAAATTGGTGACAGGACACTGGTCATCGGCAAGAAATACAGGGAGGCAGTCCTGTCGATATTACAATAAAACCTAAACCTCTTTTAATGCCTCCAATACCCGCTCCGGGGTCATTGGCATGCGTAAGACACGGGCTCCGCAAGCATCGAATATGGCATTGGCAATGCAGCCGCCCATACAAATTATAGCCGGCTCTCCTCCTCCCTGGGGAGGCTGATCCTGAGCATCAATTAAATGAACATCAATTTTCGGAACCCATGAGAATCTGGTGAATTCATAGGTATCAAAATTCCTTGTATGCATGGTGCCCCCGTCAAACTCTATCTCTTCGCTCAGGGCATACCCCATGCCCATGGTTACACAACCTTCAACCTGGATAGTAGCTCCCAGGGGATTCACAACCATTCCCATATCCTGTGCAACGGTGGCCCGTTTCACCTGTACATGTCCTGTTGATTTATCCACATCCACCTCAACCATTACACAAACATAGGTGCCTGCATCTATTCCGCAGGCCAGGCCATATCCCCTGCTGCTGGGGGTGGGTAGAGGTGTCCAGCCAAACTTATCGGCGGCCGTTTTCAGGACCCTGATAATCTGTTCATCTTTCAGGTTTTTCAGGCGGAACTCAACCGGATCCATACCTGCACTGGCAGCCATGATATCTATCTGGGATTCCCTTGCAAAGCTGTTGGTATTATTGCCAGGGGCCCTCCACGCTCCTGTATAAAAGGGGTGAACCGGTTCAGAATCCCTTGAAACACTCCATGACAGGGTCTGGTGGTGCGGTATGTCATAAAAGTGGTCCGCCCCCCTTGAACCGGCAAAATATTCCCCGTAATCCCATACGGATATCCGTGCTGATGAAGTGATTCCGGATTTTATTTTGACCACTGCTGCAGGCCTTAAGCGGTCATGAAGAAACTCCTCCCTGCGGGTCCATGCATTCTGAACGGGTTTCCCGGTTGCCTTTGCAATCCTGGCAGCTTCCACAATTTGCTGGTTGCTTGTCTTGCCTCCGAAACCCCCTCCCAGGAAGATCTGCCTTACATGGACATTTTCTTCAGGCATACCCAGTGCTTCGGCAACCTCCGTTTTGGCCCTGAATGGTGTCTGGCTGGATCCCCAGATTATCATCCTCTCCCCTTCCATAGCAGCCGTAGCTGAATGGTTTTCGATAGGGGAATGAGCCACATAGCCGTCATGGAATTCAGTCTCAATGATCTTGTCAGCTATTTCACTTCCTTCCTCCAGGCTTCCTCCCTTAGCAATCTCCCTGCTCTGATTAGCTGATTTTAACAGATGGGCAAAAATAGTATCCTGGTTTACCTTTGCTTCCGGGATCTCCCAGTCCGCTCTGACTTTCGAGACTGCGACATCTGCCGTATCCTGATGCTCATGCAATACGGCAACCAGATCATCCTCCCTGAAGATCTCAACTCCCTTAATCTTTTCCGCTTCAGAAGTATCTACAGATATCATCCTGGCTCGCAGGGCTGGTGGCCGGACTATCCTGGCATACAGCATACCCGGCAGCTGGACATCCCCTGAGAATTTTGCCTTCCCGGTAACTTTTTCAACCGAATCCCGCCTGAGCCGTGATGTCCCCATCACCTTAAACCGGGTATGGTCCTTCATCTCAGGTTTGCTGTCCAGTTCCCTGTATATCTTTTTACCCCTGGCCAGTTCTGCGTAACTGATTTTCTTGCTGCTGTCTTCGCAGTCAGTTACAATCCCTTTACCGACCTGAAGCCGGCTAAGGGGTACTTCCAGTTTTTCAGAGGCCATTTCAAGCAGTACAGCCCTGGCTTCAGCCACGGCGGGCCTCATGATTTGTCCGAACATCCTTGTCGTTAAGGAGCCAAATGTACCCATATCCCATGGACACAGGTCCGTATCGCCCATAACAATATCCACATCCTCAACACTTACATCCAGTTCATCGGCCAGTTCCATCGGCAGTGAGGTAATGGGGCCCTGGCCCATTTCAATTTTCCCTGTGAAGCAGGTTACCCGTCCGTCCTCACCTATGCGCAGGTAGGCATTAAAATCGGTTTCGTCCTGAAGGAACACTGCTGCCTTTCCGAAAATGTTCTCAAAATTAGTAGCTGAAACAGCAATAATAATCCCGCCTCCCAGTTTCTTTAAGAAATCCCTGCGGCCCACGCTGACGGGATCATTCATATCCCGGGAATCTGCCTTCATGTGTTTTTCATCCTCAATGTTCTGCTTTTCCTCAAGGTATTGATCTTCAATGAGAGATTCGTCGTCTTTCATATATATTATCCTTTATTAATTTCTCACTTTGGTGGTCCGGTTTCTATATTGGCTCAGATTGACTTCTGTAATATCATGCTTTTTTCAATGCTTCAAGTACGCGTTCAGGTGTCATAGGCATACGGAATACCCTTGCCCCGCATGCATCAAAAATAGCGTTGGCAATGGCTCCGCCTATGCAGATAATGGCTGGTTCTCCCCCGCCCTGAGGTACCGGGTTCTTATCATCCACAAAATATGTCTCAATTGTCTCAGGCACCATGGAAAAACGTGCGAAATCATAGGTGTCGAAATTCCTCGTGAACATGGCACTTCCTTTGAATTCTATCTCTTCCTTAAATGCATATCCCAGTCCCATGTTGACACAGCTTTCAACCTGCAGTATGGCTCCCTGGGGATTCACGACCAGTCCCATATCCTGGGCCACAACAGCCCTCTTCACCTGTACATGCCCGGTCTCCTTATCAACCGTGACTTCCACGGCCACTCCCACATCTGTTCCTGCATCCTCTCCCAATGCAAAACCGTATCCCCTCCCGCTTGGTCCCACAGCAGGGGTCCAGCCAAACTTGTCAGCAAGTGTTTTAAGCACCTTTTCCATGCGGGGATATTTCATATTCTTCAGCCTGAACTCAACCGGGTCCATACCTGCTTTGGCAGCCATTATATCTATTTGTGATTCCCTTGCGAAAGTATTGTTGCTGTTACCAGGAGCACGCCAGGCACCGGTATAGAAGGGGTGCGGATCTTCTCCTCTTTCAGCTCCCCATGAAAGTGTCAGGTGATGGGGGATATCATAAAACTGGGCCGATCCCCTGGACCCGGCAGAATAGACTCCATAATCCCAGTAAGTTATTTTCCCTTCAGAGCTAAGACCTGATTTGATCTTTACTACTGCGGCCGGCCTGAGACAGTCATACAGGAACTCCTCCCTGCGCGTCCAGGCCAGTTGCACCGGCACCCCCGCTGCCCTTGCAATAAGGGCTGCCTCGGGTATCTGCTGGTTGTAAATTTTACCACCGAAGCCTCCTCCCAGGAATATCGGTTTCAATTGAACATTTTTCTCGGGTATGTCAAGAGCTTCCGCCACCTGTGCGCGGGCCGGATATGGTGTCTGCGAGGATGCCCATATGATGATCCTGTCCCCTTCCATCATTGCAGTAGCTGTATGGTTTTCTATGGGTGAATGTGCTACGTAGCCCTCGGGATATTCATACTTGAAATGTTCCCGGGAATTTGCTATTCCCTCGCTTATAGTACCTCCACTGTCCACTTCACTGCTGTTTGTAAAGTTTTCTACCAGGTATTCAAAAATGCTCTCTGTATCTACATCATACCCGGTAATATCCCATTCGGCTGTCACCTTTGTTACGGCAACATCTGCAGTATCCGGATGTTCATGTAAGACAGCCACAAGGTCATCCACCTTCACTATTCTTACACCATCAATCTTCTCTGCCTCCGATGTATCCACACTTAACAGCTTTGCCCTCATAGCAGGAGGTCTGACAATCCGTGCATAAAACATACCCGGTAATTGTACATCAGCTGAGTATTTCGCTTTTCCCGTTACCTTATCTACCGAATCAACCCTGTATCTTGATTTCCCCATGATCTTAAACTCTGAAGGATCCTTAAGAACTGGCTTCTTATCAAGTTTTCTGACAATCTTTTTTCCCTTTGTAAGGGCCGAGTAAGTAAGTTTTTTATTCTTGTCGTTCCTGTCATAAACAACACCATCACTAACCATCAGCCGGTCTGCGTCTACCGACAGTTTTTCGGCGGCCATTTCTACCAGGACAGCCCTGGCCTGGGCAGCTGCGGCTCTCAGCACCTGTCCGAAAACACGAGTAGACAAGGAGCCGTATGTCCCTTCGTTCCATGGACATAGGTCGGTATCGGCCATTATCAGGTCAACACTTTCAAAGCTAACGTCAAGCTCTTCGGCCAGTTCCATGGGCAGGGAAGTTATCGGCCCCTGGCCCATCTCTATCTTTCCGACAAAACAGGTAACACGGCCGTCTTCTCCCACCCTGAGGAAGGCATTGAAATCTTCTTCGTCCTGGAGTTTACCTGCGGCCTGTCCGGCTATCAGCTGGTGTTTCCCGGCCGCCACAGCGATGATAAGACCCCCGCCTAGGTACTTAAGAAAGTCACGGCGGTCTACTTCAAAAGGATTACTTATATCCCTGAAGAGTTTTTTGTTGATCTTCTCTTCCTTCATTCCTACACTCCCCCTTTCATTTCAACAGCCGCCGTCTGGATGGCCTCGATGATCCGGTTATGGGCTCCGCAACGGCAGAGGTTGTCTTCCATTCCCTCAATGATATCCTTACGTGAGGGCTCCGGATTGCTCAATAGAAGGCCGTAGGCATTCATGATCATACCCGGGGTGCAGTATCCACACTGAAGGGCCTCGTGTTTAACAAATGCCTTCTGTATCGGATGCAGCGAACCATTTCTGGACAATCCCTCAATGGTAATAATTTTTGTACCATGGGCTTCGCTGACAGGGATCATGCAGGAGCGAACCGGTTCATTATTCATGATGACCGTGCAGGCTCCGCAGAAGCCCAGTCCACAGCCAAATTTGGTGCCGGTCAGTCCGTAGTTTACACGAAGCACCCACATAAGTATCATGTCCTCTTCGAGTGTGAGTTGCTCCGGTTTTCCGTTCAATTCGAATTTAATTGTTTGTATCATAATTATCTCCCGTAATTAAGTTCTATTTTATAATTGTTAAAGTTTGTTTTAATAATGGCTTAATCCCCTTATTATAAGTGTTTTTAAGGTCTTTATTATAATTGTTTAAGTTCTTCTTTATATTCTTCCGGAGTGTCAATATCTCTGAGTATTTCCGGACTGTCCAACTCAACCTCCAGTACATCATCCCAGTGAACTCCCAGGAAATCCCGAAGGCTTTTATCCGGGCCCATACCGGAAATTTCAGACCGGTATTTAAGATCAAACATCACAGGATGGCCTCTTTTCCCTTTGTAAGAAGCCACAGCAATGCCCCTGTCAGAATGACGGTGGGCATCGATAAGCCTGTCCATAAGCGAAGCGCTGATCATAGGCTGGTCTCCCAGCAGTACAATGATACTTCCGGTCTGATCAGGAAGGTCCTTAAGCCCCTGTTGTACTGATGTGAACATACCTTTTTTATAGTCCCTGTTCTCAGAGATTGTAACAGGATATTTGCTGATCTTTTCAGAGATCTCTTCGTAGCGTGCTCCAAGGACTATAATTGTATGATCAACGTAAGATTTTCCAATATTCTGTATGAGTGTTTCAATAATGCTTGTATCACCAAAAGGCAGTAATTGCTTGGGGCTCCCCATCCTTTTTGATTCACCGGCTGCCAGGACCAAAGCACAGACCAGGGGTCTTTTAACTGATTGTTGTAGTTGCTGCCTTACAAGGACTAGCTGGGCGGCTATACTGATGGCAATTTCCTGTACTGTTTTGGACTTGATCTCAAGACCTATGGGAGCATGCAGTCGCTCCAGCTGTTCCGGGGTGGCCCATCCCTCTTCCACAAATTGCTTTCTCATCAGGGCAATCTTGGTTTTACTGCCTATCATGCCAAGGTATGCAGCATCCGATCCAATGCAGTTCCTCAGGGCTGCCGCATCATCCCTGTGACCATGTGTCACGATTACAATGTAGCTGTCATCGCTTATAGCTTGTTGACTGATCGCCTCTCCTATGTTGCTGACAATCAGATAATCCGCATCCGGAATATTTTCCTTGGTGGAATACTCCGGCCTGTCATCAATGACTGTTACTTCGAATTCAAGCAGGTTCCCCAGATGGGCCAGAGCCCTTCCAATATGGCCGGCACCTGCTATCAGAAGCCGCGGATACGGTATGGCTGCCTGCAAGAAAACACAGGTTTCTCCCTCGTCCATATATTTAACCGTGGTTCCTGCCAGACATCCTTTGATCTCATTCCTGCAGAAACTGAGATCTTCTGGGAACTCAGCTGCTTCAAGGGTATTGCCGTCCACCCACTTCCTTTCAACGCCGAGAGTTCCCTGGTCCGTTGAACTGATAAGGCTTACCAGAACTCCCGGGTGGCGTTTTTCCAGTGAATCTGTCAGTTCCCGGAATACCTGTTGCTTGTTCCCTCTGCAGACATCAAGCAGTATCCTGGCCGTCCCGCCACAGATAGCTCCTTCCGCTGAACTTATATCTGCATCAAGTGAGAATTCATAGATTACCGCTTGTCCGCTCTTCAAAACTTCTGCTGCCCTGAGTTGAGCATCCCCTTCCAGTATGCCTCCCCCGAGCGTTCCGTCAACCAGGCCTGCGGATGAAAACAGTGCTGAGGCTCCCTCTGCCTGGGGTGTTGATCCGCTTGTTTCCAGGATGGTGGCCAGGACCAGCGAATTATGCTTGTCCATTTGTTCAGGAAGGGTTGTCAGGATATTTTTCATCTTACTTCAGCCAAATAATGGTGTTACATTACTACTGAGATGAATAATAATGGTTCAATTAAGAAAAGCTCATCGGTACTGCCAGGCGGAACAGTAAAACCAGGACCAGGCAAATTATCAGGGTGGCAGGTGAAACCAGGTACCTGAGGGTTTTATTTTTCAGGACCGGTCCGGTTTCCGGATCTGCAATAAGCCGTTCAACCAGATAAAATCCCAGTGGAACTGTCATTGTAGATAATATTATGGCCACAGGCGCAAACATTACAGACAATGGCACTGCAGTACCGGGATACACACAGGCGGGTACGGCGGTGGCAAACTTTACCAGGGGGAAAAGACCTACGGCTATCATAGCGGATCCCCCGCCAAGTAACATCCGTGAAGATCTTTTAACAAATCCCTGCCGGCTGAAAACCACGATCAGCAGGACGAATGCCAGTCCTTCCAGCCAGAAGGCAAAAATGGGGTTGCCAATGGCCCCGTGAATAATGGGCAATGACAGGATCAATGCATCAAACAACTTAAAAAATGAAGCGATCAGTACGATCAGCAGAGGAACAAACCAGCGCCGTGTGGCAGCCCATCCTAGGGCTATGAAAAACAGGGCTACACCTGTCATAAGCGAACCTGATACACTTGAGGCACAGGCCTTGAGTCCCATCCCCAGGGCTGCTTCTGACAATCCCCAGACAGAACCCAGAATAACAGCAAGTCCTAACTGAAATTTTAAGGTAGATTTTTCCATGTTGATTAAATGTTATATTACTGCTCAGATATTATTATTATAGGACTAAAAAGATATTGATAAATTCATCGACTGTCAAGCAAAATTTCAGTCGAATTCATCTCTCCATTCCAAATCCAAATTCAATTCCCGGAAATTAGTATTTAATTCTCTGTGGATCTGTCGGTTGGATGTAATTTAGACAGAATCTTTTTTAGGGCTTCAGGGATGGACAGGTCCCCAATATTGATGATCACCGGATCTGTCAGCTTCCACTTCTCATTGATGGCGTCAAGTATGCCTGTCCGGGCAACCCAGATCATGGCTGGCCCGGGCTGAGAAAGAAGCTGTTGTAAGAAATCAGACCAGATCTTTCCATCCAGTTCAAAAGGACCGACCTCATCGATGGCTACCAGTTCGGTATCAGAATCCTGGACTGAAGCCAGGATCTCTTTTCCCATAGTAATTGCTTCAGGATTAAAGTAAAAATGCCGGATCTGTATCCATCCCTTCACTTCAGATCTTGAGGATAGGGGTACTGACCTGCCTGATTGCAGATCCCTGATAGAATAATCATAAAACGAATCCTGCCGTTCGGATCTCTCCGATACGAACCCATCCGTTCTAATCCCTGCCTGCTGCAGTTTATTCACGAGTTTTAGAAGGTAGGTGGTCTTGCCGCTTCCTACAGGTCCGCATAATATGAACAGTAACGGCTGCACGATAAATTAGGTAAAGACTGATCCATATGCTACCATTCCGCAATAATCTGCTTGAGCAACTTTCCTGATTGTGTCAGATCATCTACGCTCCAGTTCCCGTCACCGGGGGTTCCGGGTTTTAATGCGGAGGCTGATTCATCCCTGTCATTTAACGACCAGTTGCACCAGCTGATACCATTCTCTTTCATGAATTCCAGCCAGATCCTGGTGGATTCCTCATCTACATACCCATTACCGGTGTACTCGCAGGCACCCCATTCGGAAGCCATGATGGCAAGGCCTGCATCCAGAGCTTTTTGGGCTTTATTCCTGATATCCTCTTTGTGAGAAGCGGCATAGTAGTGCAGGGAATAAACCAGGTTGTCAAAGCCCTCTATGGGATCTTTTGCAGCCAGCTGGAGTTCCTGGCACCACCTGGTCGTTCCGACAAGGATAAGGTTATCAGGATCATGCTTGCGGATCTCCTTGATAACAGCGATAGAATAGGGCATTACATCATCTTTCCAGGATACTTCAGCCGGTTCGTTGAATATCTCATAGATCACGTTGGGATACTCGCCATACTCCTGTGCCATCTCAGCAAAAAAGGCTATAGCCTCTTCCTGGTGCCGGTGGGCATTATGGTCATGCCAGTCAATGAATATGTAGATGCCTTCCTTAATGGAACTTTCAACAGCAATTTTCACCTTTTCTTTTTCCCTATCGGAATTGCGCAGATATCCTCCTGCCTCCACACCCATTGCAGCCCTGGTGATCCCACAGTTCCATTCGGTGGCCAGGGTGTGTACCGCATCAGGATTGTAATACTTCCCGCCCCACTGGCTCCAGAACAGGCTCATGCCTGCAAAACTCACCGGAACACCGTCCTGGTTCACCACCTTGTTCCCTTCTACCCGGAGCCGCCCGTTTTTCTCCACAACGGTCTGTCCTGATACAATAAATGGTAATACTATTGCAATAATGCAAGTAATAATTCTGACTTTGTTTTTCATGTTTCTTAATGTTTATCAGTTTAAAACTATGTAAAATTGCAATCCGAATGCAATTTTGCATAAAAATTATTTCGTCTGACCCAGGTACAGTGACATCATAAAGATAGCATCGGCCGTCCCGTCCATAGTGGGTTCGTTGGTGGAATAATCACCGATGTCATCATGATAAACCACATAGTTGTTCTGGAATTCTGCAAACTCATCGGGACCCGAAAGGTGCAGGCCCAGCAGGCTGTTATAGATCGTCGCAAAAACCGGTCCGTCCACCAGTCCGCCCGGGACCTCTTTGTGCGTCAGGTACCATGTGCTGGTGTGCACATCAACAGGGTATTCCCCGCCTTCGGGTATCCCTGTGAACATGGAAGTACCCCATGGATTCCTCCCGAACAGCCAGTCAAGGTGTGCCATCATCAGTTCATGGTATTGCATGTCCCCCGTCATACGTTCATACAGGAGAACCTGGGTAATAAAAGCCGTGGTATAATTGTTCGAGCACCAGATAAAGGGGACCCCCGCCGAATACGCATTTGTCCCGGCCCTTTTCTTAATATGTTCAATATTCTCCCTGTAATATTCTGCCAGTTGCTGTTTTGTTGTTTCATTGGCATGTGCATAAACAATGGCGTGAGCAACATTGCAGAATGGATAATATCGGTAATGGGCCACCGAATCATGATTCATCCAGGATGTTGAGGCTGCCTGCATGGCATACCTGGCCGCATCTGCAAAATATTGCTGTGCCCCGGTTGCCCTGTACAATTCAATGGCCCCCCATTCCATATCATCAGCCCAGGTGTCTTCCGAATACCTGTAGGGTGCCCCGTAAGAATTCCCCTGCTGGTATCCTTCCTGTGCCTTTCCCATATGGTACAGGTCGAATGCAGCCCTGAGGCATTTATTGGCAAAATCCTGATCGTTCAGCTCAATTTTCCAGATGCGGTATGCTATTGCCATGGCCGCAGCAGAGCGCCCGGCAAGGTTGGCGATCCCGGTTGCCTCGCTCTGGTATTGCTTCAGTCCCTGGGGTTCCCCGGTCGCAAAATAGACTACCCGCGCATTCCCCCTGCCCCATCCGTAGTCGGAGCTGTCCTTGTCAGGCCATTTCCATCCCATATGGTCGCGGTCGTCCGCCACCTGGTGAAAGAGCTGTCCGGGTGCCGGATGCATCTTATGGATCCAGTCCAGGCCCCACTTTGCTTCATCCAGAACATCAGGGATCCCGTTGGATCCCTGATGGCCCATGGCATCTGTTTTATCAGAGAATGTACCCGGATTTGCTTCCCAGGCCATCAGCATTCGGGCGGTGGCATTGCTGGAGGTGATCAGGTACTTGAGCTGGTCACCTGCATCATGCCATCCTCCGCTGACATCGATCAGGGTGCTGTCAGGCATAGGTCCGTACATCGT
>CAZILN010000436.1:0-20721 GCA_964540005.1 uncultured Bacteroidaceae bacterium
GGGAAGGTAAATAAACAGGGGATTAATCTCAGCAGGAAAGCACTGGCGGATCTTGCCATGAATAATCCAAAAGCTTTTGAAGCCATTGTTGAGAAAGTTAAATCGGCCTGATCTGATTAATTGAAAATAATGAAAGGGGAAGCGTGGCACGTTTCCCCTTTTATGTTAATACACTGACTATCATGAAAATAGCAATTATTGGTTACGGTAAAATGGGAAAAACCATTGAAGAGACCGCTATTGCTCACAAACACGAAGTCGGTTTGATCATAGATTTTCATAACACCGAGGAGCTGTGCAGTTCCAGGCTCGCTGAAAATGATGTGGCCGTGGAATTCTCCACCCCTTCTGCTGCCTTTGCAAATATAAACAGCTGTTTTGATGCAGGGATCCCGGTGGTATGCGGTACTACAGGATGGAACGAACAGCTGTCAGTGGTTATTAAGCGTTGTGAGGAAGAAAAGAAGTCCCTGGTACATGCATCCAACTTCAGCCTGGGCGTAAACCTGATGTTTTATCTCAATTCCAGACTTGCCGGTGTAATGGACCGTTTCGGGCAGTATGATGTTTCGATACAGGAAATTCACCACATACTGAAAAAGGATGCCCCCAGTGGAACTGCCATCACACTTGCAGAGGATATAATATCCCGGCTCGACAGGAAAGAACAGTGGACACTGTCTCCTGAAACAGAGGAAAAGGGGATAGAGATCAAAGCGATCCGTGCAGATGATATTTTCGGGATACACGAAGTCGTATATGAATCAGAATATGATAAACTTAGCATAAAACACGCTGCAAAAAACCGTATAGGATTTGCTTCCGGGGTGATCCTGGCAGCCGAATTCATTCATGATAAGACAGGTTTTTATACCATGCAGGACGTGTTGAACTTTCCCTCTTAAGCAATTGTGCAGATGAGATTCCTGAAAGCTCAATATTTATCATTCCTGGTCGTTACCACCGTCTATACCCTGCTTGTTTTATGGTTCAGATGGTATATCCTCCTGTGCGGCATACTGTTGATCTTTGATTATTTCATCACAGGGTTCATCCCCTGGAAACTACTCAGGAGTAAGATAAGACTGCATGGGACCATTAAGGAATTGTTTGACTGGCTGTCAGCAGTATTAGCAGCAGTTATTATTGTCCTTGTCATCCGGACACTCCTGATAGAAGCCTATACCATTCCTACTTCTTCAATGGAAAAATCACTGATGGTAGGTGATTATCTTTTTGTCAGTAAGATAAGTTACGGTCCGAAAATGCCCAACACGCCCATTTCTTTCCCCTTTACCCACAATACCTTGCCTTTCTCAGATTACAAAAAATCATATTCTGATCGCGTAAACCTGCCCTACAAACGCCTGAAGGGCCTTGGCAGGATAAAGAATAATGATATAGTGGTTTTTCATTTCCCTGAAGGCGACACGGTGGTACTGGAATTTCCTGAACAGCATTTTTATCACCTGCTGAGACAATACGGAAGGGCGACCATTTTCAGCCAGTATACCGTGGTGTCAAGGCCCGTGGACAAAAGGGACAATTTCGTAAAAAGATGCGTGGGCATTCCCGGAGACACTCTCGAAATCAGGCATTCGGTGATCTATGTTAACAGTAAGCATCTTCAGGACCCGCCCGGTGCATTACATAATTATTATATCAGGACCAATGGTGAATACATTGATACCCTTGATCTTGATAACATGAACCTGACCGGTACTGACCAGTTATATGATCCTTCCAGTGAAAGCTATGTTTTTCCACTTTCGGAAGAGCTTGCCAATAAGATCAGGACCCTCGGGAATGTCCTGGCAGTGACCAAACTGGAAAATGCCAATAAAAAGCTTTCCTATTTATCATTTTTCCCTTATGATCCGGCGTACCAGTGGACAGAAGACAACTTCGGACCGCTGGTTATTCCTGAAAAAGGAGCAACGATAAGAATAACTGAGGAAAATCTTCCGTTATACAGACGGATCATAGAAACCTATGAGGGTAATAAACTTGAAATCAGAAATAAGGATATTATAATAAATGATATTCCATCTAAAACTTATACTTTTAAAATGGATTATTACTTCATGATGGGAGATAACAGGCATAATTCGGCAGATTCACGCATCTGGGGTTTCGTACCTGAGGACCATATAGTAGGAAAGGCTGTACTGGTCTGGTTATCAATCGACAAAACAAAAAAATCATTTGAAAAGTTCAGATGGGACCGCATATTCAAAATCATTAAATAGCAAAGTGTAATGGGACTTTCAGACAACAAATATTTCGCAGTCTTAAAAAATAAATATGTAAAATTCGGATTTGCTGCAGTGATTTATCTCCTGTGGGTGATCTGGCTTGGCAACTACTGGTTCCTGTTCGGACTCGGGATCATTTTTGATATTTATATCACAAGGAAGGTTAACTGGTCTTTCTGGAAAAAAAGAGGACAAAAGAATTCGGTCTGGGTAGAATGGCTGGATGCTCTGATATTTGCGGTCATTGCGGTAACCCTTATCAATTATTTCCTCTTCCAGAATTATAAGATCCCTACTCCCTCCATGGAAAAATCCCTCTTAATAGGTGATCATCTGTATGTCAGCAAGGTAGCTTATGGTCCGCGCATGCCCAATACCCCCCTGTCCTTCCCGTTTACTGCCAACACTATGCCCATCTTTAAAACCCCATCATTTCTGACCTGGATCCAGAGACCCTATAAAAGGCTGAAAGGATTCGGGGATGTTCAACGCAATGATGTAGTGGTATTTAATTTCCCGGCAGGAGATACCGTGGTACTGGTTATGTCGGAAAGAAGCTACTATTCTATAGTAAGGGATTATGCCCTGCAGCTGCAACAGAATGACCAGATGCTGAACCGGTATGTGAAACCCCTGGACGGTTATCTATCAGATGCAAGGAATCTGGTATGGGATGAGTATGAAATCGTTGTAAGGCCTATTGACAAGCGGGATAATTATATCAAACGATGTGTGGCCATTCCCGGGGATACCCTGATGCTTAAAAAAGGCCAGATCTATATCAACGGGGAAGCAGGGGCAAATTTTGAAGGCAACCAGCACCGGTATTATGTCGCAACCAACGGAACACCGATTAATCCAAAAGCCTTTGAACGCCTGGGGGTTGCCGTAGATGACAGGGAAAAGATGGATAACCTGTATATTATACCGCTGACCGACGAAAAAGCAGCAAGCCTCTCGACATTCACAAATGTGGTTTCAGTAAACAAATATACCACCCCCGAGAATGAATATAACTACCAGATCTTCCCCCATGACCCCCGATACCGGTGGACGCTGGATAACTTCGGTCCGCTATGGATGCCGGAGAAAGGCAGTACCATCAGCCTTGACCTCGACAACCTGCCCCTTTACAGGAGCATCATCGAACGGTATGAGAACAATGAACTGCTGGTCCGTGACAGTACCATCATCATCAACGGGGAAGTGGCCACCGAATATACCTTTAAAATGAATTATTACTTCATGATCGGAGATAACCGGCACTCTTCGTCTGATTGCAGGTACTGGGGCTATGTTCCTGAAGACCACATTCTTGGTAAACCCAAATTCATCTGGCTCTCACTTGATAAGGATAAAAGGCTGTTCGGAAAGATCAGGTGGAAAAGGATGTTTATGTCCACTGACAAGATCTGAGGACTTCTGTCCGTCACGGCTGGATGATGATTTGTTGCCGCGCTGCTCAGTTATCAGAAAGGAAAATCCTCTATCTCCACCTTTTCCATCTCTTCGATTTCAGGCTTTTGGGCAATTTGATGTTCATAGTGCCCGTCTACAAATATTGCCCTGTAAGGCCTTGTGGGACAAGCATATTCACATGCTCCGCATCCCACGCATATTTCCGGCCTGATTTCCGGAATAGTCAGATCATCGATATAGGGTATCATTCTGACGGCCTTTGTGGGACAATGCTCAGCACATGATCCGCAGGCAGTGTTTTCGGTATATACCACACAGTTCTCAAGTATCAGCTGAACCTGTCCGAGCTGCAGGGTTTCCTTTTTTCCATCCCTGACCGGCAGTATGGCTCCGGTGGGACAAACTTCACTGCAGGTGGTACACTCGAAATTACAGTAATTGGTATGATAATCCATATGCGGCTGCATGATCCCTGTAATCCCATACTCAAAAAGGGAGGGCTGGATAACATCAGTAGGACAGGCCGATACACAAAGATGGCATGCGGTGCATGTCCCGGTGAAATGATCAATTCCTAAAGAGCCCGGGGGGGTAACAGGACAGGTTTTCTCATCTTTAATTACAGTGGGTAGCTTATTCTTTATGACTGTTTGCTGTGCCCCTATTGCCGATTCCTGTGCCCATGCCGGCCGGGCCAGTCCGAAAAATCCTGCAAATCCGCCCGCAAGTACCCTGAAAAACTGCCTCCTTCCTCTGTCATCCACTGCCCCCCCTCTCCTTCCAGGTACCCTGAGCATATACCTGATCGCATCATCCTCGCATACCTTTATGCAGTTATAGCAGGCTACACAACGTGAAAAATCAATTGTCATATTTTTTACACTTATGCATGCCGCCTTACAACTGACAGCACATTTTCCGCATTGAGTACAACTGGATTCTATCATTTGTATCTGAAAAAGGGAGCGTTTTGATATCAATCCCATTAAACTCCCCACCGGGCATATCAGGTTACAGAACAGGCGTCCATTGCGGAGACTTAGCCAGACTGTCACAGCCAGCACGATCAGCGGGTAGAGGTAGATCATCCAGGATGAAGCAAAATGAACCGGCTGGGGATACAGGAAGTACACATTCATACGCTCAAGTCCCCCGGAAACCAGGTTATTCAGACCGATATAGGCCGGTCTGAAAAGATCAGCCGCTATCCTCCCGTAATTACTGTAAGGATCCAGAAGGTTTACCAGGAAAATACTGCCGGATGCCAGCAGTATGACAGTAAGGATCAGAAGTCCGTATCTCAGATAATTATGGGGCCTGTTGTAGCGGAACCTGTGCTTTCGGCTCAGCTTTTTCTGCAGCCAGTTTATAATATCCTGGAGGGTACCCAGCGGACACAGGCTTGAACAATAAACCCGTCCGAATAATGCAGTTAAGACAAGTAAAAAGATGAATCCCCCTGCTGTCAGGCTGGTCAGGGTGATGAATTTAAGGACAGAAGGAATGAACTGAAAACTTAATACCCCCGAGATGATGCCGGGTGATACCAGTTCATGAAAATCCAGTAAGATAAATGTAATAAAAAGGAAAAAGACCAGGGAAATAATAAGCCTGAGGGGCTTGAGATACGATTGACCCATTACAGTCAGATTTTTATCCTCTCAATTAAAAGCCCGTCAAGGTCAGAATTTCCTACGCCCATTTCATTGCCTATCCTGATATGCCCTATCCGTTCGGGGTCCTCGCCCAGCAACTTTACTGCAGCAGCATCACAGGCCACCATATCCTCCGATATGATCTGGTATTTCATAGTTGAGACATCTTCCGTGGAAACGCCCCTGGGCCCATTTCTTTTCATAACGCGGTAGGCATCCACAATATTAAGGTCAGGCTGTATCTCGGTACACAGATCGGCGATGCATTGATGCAGGTCATTCTCATGCCACCACCTGCGGTCCCAGATAACACCCATCAGGTTCTTCATCGATACCGTTACTTTTGCTCCACCGTGAGTCTTCAGGATGGGTACATTAATGAAAACATCGCTCTCAAGTATGAGTTCATGGACAGCAGCCTGTTTCAGCCGTCTGCCACCTGCTATCTCAATGGGCTGGTAATGCCCTTCGCTTTTTCCTGTTACAATTTTTGCCCCTGCATCTTTAGCTGCTTTTTCTATGCCGGAATTCTTATAACAGCGGGTCCATTCATTTATGGTATTATCAAATACATACACATCCTTAGCCCCGGCAGCAATACAGTGTTCCACTATCCTGCCCACCAGTTCCGGATTGGTGCAGGCTGCTCTTTCAGGCGTGGAATCCCATCCGATATTGGGTTTGACCACCACGGTCTGGTTGGGTTTTACATACTTCTTAATTCCTCCCATGGCAGCTATTGCCCGGTCAAACATTTCACCAGGTTCGCCTCCCAGCACAGCCGCCATGTCACAGGTTTCGACTGAAGGGCGGGCACCAGGCTTCCGGTATGGAAGTAAACTCAATGCCGAAGAGCCTATTACACCGGCGCTTACCCCCTTTTTAATAAAATCTCTTCTTTTCATGCATTAAAATTAGTAAATAATTGCTGTTCCAGGGGTTGTCAAAAAAGATTTATATTTGTTGGACTATAATTTCAAGTCATTTTCAGTCTATATGAAAATTCTGTATTACGATTGTTTTTCAGGGATCAGCGGCGATATGCACCTCGGGGCTTTGATCGACCTGGGGGTTGATGCGGACTACCTGAAATCTGAACTCGGGAAGCTCCCGGTAAGCGATTATTCATTAAATATTTCAACCGACAGCAGGAAGGGTATTACCGGGACCCGCGTTGATGTGGTCTATACCGGTGGGGAGAAAGATAAAAAAGGAGGATGGTCTCATGGTGAGCATCATCACCGGAATTTAAAAGATATCCTTGAGATCCTGTCAGCCAGTGAGCTGTCCACAGCAGTCAAAAACCGAAGCGAAAAAATGTTCACAATGCTTGCCCGGGCAGAGGCTAAGATCCATAATAAGACAATTGATGAGATCCATTTCCACGAGGTTGGTGCCATTGACTCCATTGTGGATATTATTGGAGCAGCCATCTGTATTGAATCCATCAAACCTGAAAGGATACTCTGTTCCACAGTGGAACTGGGTGGTGGTTTCGTGGAATGTGCCCATGGTAAATTTCCGATACCGGCTCCGGCCACCGCTGAGTTGCTTATAGGAGCACCGGTTCGGACCGGCACAGTGGATAAGGAAACTACTACTCCAACGGGGGCCGTTATCCTGGCAGCCAATGTTGACGAGTTCACCCCTTTGAAGGATTTCAGGATCAGTAAAACAGCCTATGGTATCGGGCAGAGAGAAATGGAAATACCCAACGTGCTTAGGGTATACCTGGGAGAATCAGATGAAACCCTTGCAGCAAACCAGACAGGTTCCTCACAGGCGCTGATGATAGAATGCAATATCGATGATATGAATCCGGAGATATACGGATATATAATGGAAGAACTATTCGCCTGCGGAGCAGATGATGTATACCTGTCCCCCATCACCATGAAAAAAATCCGGCCTGCTTCGAAATTATCTGTATTGTGTAATCCTGCACTTGAGGAACAAATAACGGATATTATACTCACGCAGACCACCAGCCTGGGTGTCAGGAAATACACGGTAAGCAAATCCATGCTTCAACGGGAAACAGAGACTATCGAAACCAGATACGGTGCAGTCAGGATCAAACACGCCCTCTACCAGGGCAAACGTATCAAATCAAAACCCGAGTATGACGACTGTATAAGGATTGCACGGGAGCAGAATATACCCATACAGGAAGTCTACAGGGAGATCAACAGGTACCTGTCTGTCTAAATGAAATGGAACAGCAGCCAACATACGATATACTCCTTGATTATCTGAGAAAGCTGGAAAAGGTGGCTATTGCCTTCTCAGGCGGTGTGGACAGCAGTTTTCTCCTGAAAGCAGCGACAGATGCCCTGAAACCTGAAAATATACTGGTGCTTACTATCAATTCACCTTATATCCCCGACTGGGAGATAGACGAAGCCCGTCAAACTACCGGGGTGCTGGGTGTGCAACACATCGTAGTAGATACTCATATCCCGGAGCAGATCAGGAATAATCCGAAAGACCGGTGCTACCTGTGTAAGTCATTCATATTTAATATATTAAAAGAAACGGCTTCCCAGCATGGATTTCACAGCCTCATCGAAGGCACCAACGATGATGATACCAGGCTTCACCGTCCCGGAATGAAAGCACTGGATGAGCTCGGTATTATCAGTCCGTTAAAGGAAACAGGATTTTCCAAACGGCAGATCAGATCCTTATCAAAAGCTGTCAAACTGGATACCTGGGACAAACCTGCATATGCCTGCCTGCTGACAAGGATCCCGTATGACACTAAAATAGAGGATGCCACCCTGCGAAGAATAGAAAAATCGGAGATGTTTCTTTTTGAACTGGGACTCAGGTCTATCAGGGTAAGGGCACACGGAGATCTTGCCCGCATAGAAACAGACAGGAGCAGGTTTGAAGAGATCTTTAAGAATAAATTGTCTGACAGGATCAGCACACAGCTTAAAAGATATGGTTTTACGCATGTCACACTTGACATGGATGGAATCAGGACAGGTAGTTTTGATACATTGACTGATTAGACTATGGATGCAGAAAAGCTAAAAGAGCTACTGGAACGGGTTCAATCCGGTGAACTCACCACAGAAGACGCACTGAAACAACTGCGGGATCTTCCCTTTAAGGACCTCGGACACACAAAGATCGATACCCATAGGGCCTTGCGAACGGGTTATCCTGAAATAATTTTCTGCCAGGGCAAATCGCCCGGGCAAGTCAGGGACATAGTCAGGTATATGGCCGGAGAAAAAGTGAATATCCTGGCAACACGGGCAAACAGTGAGCAGTATGAAGCCGTCAGGTCTGAGATCCCCTCGGCACAGTATAATGAAACCGCTGGTTGTATCACCCTGCAAGCAGTAACTCCGGACATACCGGATACCTCCATAGCAGTGCTGACCGCCGGTACTTCGGATATGCCTGTTGCAGAAGAAGCGGCCATCACGGCTGAGATCTTCGGGAATAAGGTGGACCGGTATTTTGATGTAGGGGTGGCGGGGATCCACCGACTGTATGATAACCTTGATGATATACGTAAAGCAAGGGTGATCATTGTTATTGCGGGTATGGAAGGCGCCCTTCCAAGTATTGTGGGCGGACTGGTGGATAAGCCCGTTATCGCCGTTCCGACCAGCACCGGGTACGGTGCCAATTTCAGCGGCCTGTCTGCCCTGCTGGGGATGCTGACCAGCTGTGCCTCCGGGGTCAGCGTGGTCAATATTGATAATGGCTTCGGTGCCGGTTATATGGCCAGCATGATAAATAAATTATAAGATGAATCCCGGAAACAACCCCATTCCGGAATCAGCCTGCCTGTCAGTAGCCTACCTTGCCCCGGTTTCATACTACTCAAAATTCCTTCTGCACAGGAAGATCATCATTGAGCGCTATGATCATTACCAGAAGCAGACCTATCGCAACCGGTGCATCATTTATTCCGCCAACGGCCCGATAGCTCTCAGTATACCTGTCCTGAAAGGACCCTCCCATAAAGTCATGGTAAAAGACCTTCGCATCGACAATGGCAGGAGCTGGCGAAAATTGCATCGTAAGGGTATTGAATCTGCTTACCGTTCAGCCCCTTACTACGAGTTTTATATAGATGAGATTCTTCCTTTCTTTGAGAAAAGCTACGACTATCTGCTGGATCTGAACCTTCAGATACAGCAGGTGATGATGGATAACCTGCAACTGGAACCGGAGCTTACACTGACAACTGCCTTCGAAGCAGAGACAGCAGAAGATGCCATGGACTACCGGGAGCTGATACATCCGAAGAAGGAATTCTCAGCGGATCCTTATTTTAAACCCGAACCCTATGAACAGGTGTTCAGTGACAGGTTCGGGTTCATCTCTAACCTCAGCATTATGGATCTGTTATTTAATAAAGGACCTGATGCAGTGAGTGTCCTCGAAAAGAGTATCCGGAGAAAAGCTTTCAGCAAGGTCCCTAGAACCTGAATCCCAGGGTCGCAACAAACTGAGAACTGTTGCTGGTGACTTCTGCAGCCTGCGCATTGGGAAGCACATAGGCATAATAGCTTTCCTCAACAGTCCTCATGGTATACCCGAAATCCAGAAAGAATCCCTGGCTCCTGAGTCCCAGTCCGCCAGCATAAACCATGGTATAGGCACTCCTGTTTTCCTCCAGTTTCGCATAGGGACTGCCGTAAAACCCGGCACCGCCCCTGACATACATGGGTCCCACCCTCACTTCTCCCCCGGCACGTATATTGGACGCACGTGAGTATAGTTCATGGATGACATCATTCTCATTATAAAATCCGTAATCAGAACTCTCCATATTGGTTTTTGTATAATCCAGGAATTCGTAATCCACATTAAAAGTGGCGAATTTGGGTATCTGAAATCCAATGCTCCCGATCAGTTTATAGGGTGTCCGGACCTTATAATCTACCAAAAGATCATCAGAAGGGAAATATATTGATGAAGCTTCCGGGAATTCAGGATCAAAATTTGATTCTATTGAGGTATAATAATCCTCGCTGATCTTGTAAAATGTGGGCAGGTGGAAAGCCGCCCCTATCCTGATCAGGCTGATTGGTCTGAAAATAAGACCCAGCTTGAAGGTGTAACCCGTCCCGTAAGCATCCAGGTGCTCCTGGAAAGTAAACGAATCGAAGTATTCAATGATATATTTATCATCAGCCTCAAGGTGATCTATGTCCTGGCTGAAATGTAACCTGTGAATCCCCAGAGTGGTACCCACATAGAGCTTGTCCCCGTAGTTGGCCCCGAAGCTGAAAGTATATTCACCTATTCCACCGGATTCCTTTACGCTTCGTCTCTGGTATTGCCCATAATTGTCATCGGCAATATCATTGGTAAATGTATCTGCCGTTTCATGCAGGTACAGAAGATCGGCATCATAGGCCATGCTTTCCTGAAAATGATTGAAATCCTCAGGGAAATAGGCGATATTGGCCTGTACGGCCATCCAGTCGAGCAATGAGCTGCTGGTACTGAGACCACTGGTCTGGCGGCCTCTCATTATAAAATCCCGGTTGAAGTTATTCAGCCGGTTGTAACCAATACCGAAAGAATAGGAGACCCATTCGTCTTCACTATTACTCAGGCTGGTCAGGACCAATCCGAAATTATTCATCAGGAACTTGTAATCATCCTCGGTAGAAGTGGTGTTCAGGTACGAGGTGCTTGTATTATTGAAAAGTATTGTCGGTGTAAATGTCAGTTCAGATTTCCTGTACACACCAATACCGGCCGGATTGATACTCAATGAACTGAAATCGCCCCCCAGGGCCCCGAATGATCCGGCCATGGATATGGAACGGGCGGTCCCTCCGTAATAATTCTGAGAGTACCTTAATGCATCTACCTCATTCTGAGCAACTAAGGAACTTCCCAGGAAAAACAGAAATGCTGTTAATATATATACTCTTTTCATTTGCTGGTTGTTTTTAAAATAATAATCCTGTTCAATGTCTTTCAGTCATGCCACATTGCCTGATCCTGACTGTAACAGTTCAATTGTTATTTTCTTCCGCCAGAAGAAGATCTTGATCCGGAACTGGATGATCTGCTGCCACTGCTGGAACCAGAGGACCGTGATCCGGAGCTGGATGACCGGCTTACAGAAGAACCGCTGCTCGAGGACCTGGAATACGAACTGCTGGATCTGCTGCTGGAGCTGGTTGAAGGCCTGTAGCTGCTGCTCGACCTGCTGCTTGAGCTGGTTGAAGGCCGGTAGCTGCTGCTTGATCTTGTAGCTGAACTTGAACTTGAACGCGGGGCAGTATAGGTACGTGTAGTAGTACCCGATGAACTCGACCGGTTTGCAGCTCCGCTGTTATAGCTGGGCCTCGACGAAGACCGGGGATTACTGTAACTGGGCGTATAACTCTTCCTTGTCGTCGTGGTAGAAACCCTGTTGGTACTGCCGGTGGAACTCCTGCTTGGAGAATATGAACTCCTGCTTGTAGGTGAATCAGTTTTAACCCGGGTCGCATTCAGCGTACTGTTGCTGTTTCTTGCAGCAGCAGACGAAGAAGTACGCGAGCCGGCTACCCTTTCAGCGTTAGGATTGGTGGTTCTTGAATTTGCAGCGGTCCTGGAAGTGGCAGCGGCAGTCCTTGAAGTAGTCCCGGAACTGTTCCGGACACTTGCAGATGTGCTTCTTCCCACACCGCTGGTTGTCCTCCCGGTTTCTGAGGAGGTCCTGGTGCTGTACCTGGCACTTGAGGTCCTGTGGCCGTAACGGGTTCCACTGCCTTCTGTATACCTGACGGTATAAGGAGAATAATCATAATAGCTGTAGTAGGGATAGTAACCATAATACCCGTAGCTACGGTAGTGCGGGTATCCATAACCCCAGCTCCTGTAATATGGCCATCCATAGCTGTAGTAACTCGGGTATCCCCATCCAAATCCAAACCCATAGCCATAGCTCATGCTGAATCCCCATCCCGGTGTATACCATGGGTCGTACCAGGGATCGTAGAAACCGTAGTACCAGGGATCATAATAGCTGAATCCCATGTATGGAGAATGAAAACGGCCTATCCTGGTCGAATACGAAGGATAATTATCCTGGTAAACGTCGCCATAATAATTGTGATTGATAATGGGGGTACCCTCTTCATCCTCATAGTATGTATATCCGTAATCTCCCGACTCATCATAATAGGCAGTATCTCCTTCATAATATAACTCATCCTGGGTCAGGTCCGATTCCCCGCTCAGGTATTCACTTTCGAGTCCCATGCGGTATTTCTCATATTCGCTCAATTCCTCCACGGGAACTTCTGAATTTTCCTGTACCAGGGATTCTGAATTTTTCTGTACCGCCGGTTGGGTGTCTGCAACAGCAACGGGTTCCTGCACTACTATTTCTTCCGGTGTATAATAAAGATCATCATACTCTGCAAGTCCTGCCCTGTAGGATGTTGAACATGAACTGAATATGACTGCTATTACTGTTAGGTAGAGTATTGTTCTCATGACGCTTCCTCCGTTTTTTTCTTTTGCTTATTTGAATGCAAATACTATACCAAAGAACAAGAAGGGGAACTTTTTTTTATATTAATCAGAGCATATTACGAATTTTATGCAAGAAATAAAAACCTCGCGGCAGGTTTAATTGTACATATTATTTAGTTATTTTGCACAGGTTTGACTGCAAATTTTTAATCGCACATTCATATGGCAAAGGAATTGACAACAAGGGCTGAAAACTATTCACAATGGTATAATGATCTGGTTATAAAAGCGGAACTGGCAGAATACTCTTCTGTAAAGGGTTGTATGGTTATCAAGCCTTATGGTTATGCCATCTGGGAGAAAATGCAATCGGCGCTGGATAAGATGTTTAAAGATACCGGTCACTCTAATGCTTATTTCCCCCTTTTCATCCCCAAATCATTCTTCAGCAGGGAGGCCAGCCATGTTGAGGGCTTTGCCAAGGAATGTGCCGTGGTTACTCATTACAGACTGAAAACTGATGAGAATTCAAAGGAAATTGTGGTTGATGAAGATGCCAAACTGGAGGAAGAACTGATCATCCGGCCCACCTCAGAAACAATAATCTGGCATACCTATAAAAACTGGATCCAGTCATACCGTGACCTCCCTTTACTGATCAACCAGTGGGCCAATGTTGTCCGCTGGGAAATGCGTACCCGGCTGTTCCTGAGAACAACTGAATTCCTCTGGCAGGAAGGTCATACCGCCCATGCCACGCAGCAGGAAGCCATAGATGAAACCCGGCTTATAATTGGCCTGTATGCCGATTTTGCTGAGAAATGGATTGGAGTTCCTGTTATCAAAGGCCACAAGACCGAATCTGAACGCTTTGCCGGTGCCATCGACACCCTTGCCATTGAAGCCATGATGCAGGACGGGAAAGCACTGCAATCCGGGACCTCTCATTTTCTCGGACAAAATTTCGCAAAAGCATTCGATGTACAGTTTGCTGACCGCAACGGTAAACTGGAATATGTATGGGCTACTTCATGGGGAGTATCCACCAGACTGATGGGAGCCCTGGTAATGGCCCATTCTGATGATAACGGCCTGATATTGCCACCCAGACTGGCTCCCCTGCAGGTGGTTATTGTACCGATCTATAAAAAGCAGGAAGAACTCAGCCTGATATCTGAACAGGCCCGTAAGATTGAAGCGGAACTGAAGGACAGGAACATCAGCGTCAGGTTTGATGACAGGGATACATATAAACCCGGATGGAAATTCTCCGAATACGAACTGAAGGGAGTGCCCCTCAGACTGGCTATCGGTCCGCGCGACCTCCAGAACAATACCATAGAAGTTGCCCGCAGGGACACTCTTGAGAAGATGCTTGTAAACCGCGACGAGGTGGTCCCAAAGGTATCCTCCCTGCTGGAGGAGATACAGGAGAATATCTATAATAAAGCATTGAAATTCAGGACAGATAACAGCTATATAGTAGATTCATACGATGAATTCAGGGAGATCATCGAAAATAAGGGTGGATTTGTCATGGCCCACTGGGACGGTACAAGAGAGACCGAAGCAAAGATAAAAGAAGAGACCAAAGCCACCATCAGGTGTATCCCCCTGGATGCAGAAAAGGAGGAGGGTAAATGTATGATCAGCGGAAAACCGTCTTCACAGCGGGTGTTATTTGCCAGGGCATATTAAACCTTACTAAATCTGATCATCTATGGAAGAAAATCAAATCAGTTCAGCCATTCTTGAGGCTTTGACAGGAAAATCAAGCCTGAAGCAGGTGATTTATGATAAAACCCTCGAGGCCTTCGGGTTGGTTAAGGAAGTCCTCATACAACTGGAAGCACATTATAATAATCAACTGGGAGATACAGATGAAAGGATCAGGCTCCAGTATCAGGATAACGGATTGTTTGGAGCACAGCTCAAGGTAGCCGGAGACATACTCGTTATAAGTATGCATTCGAATGTTTTCAATTTTAACAGGGAACATAATATCTGGAAAGGTTCCTATGTTTCAGGTGATCTTACTAGGGCTTACTGCGGGGTCATCAACATTTACAATTTCCTGGCTGACTCATTCAGGTATAACCGGATGAATGACCTGGGATACCTTATCAGCAGGATATTTATCAACAAGGACAATCATTTTTTTGTTGAGGGTAAGAAGCAACAGGAATATTCCTACACAAATTTCGGTAAAGCTGAAATTAGCAGGGACATACTGAAGGATATACTGAACAGGGCCATTAACTATGCCCTTGAATTCGACCTGCTTGTCCCACCCTACGATACGGTTAAACTTACTTCTGTGGAAAATGCCAGTCAGAATATAGAGTATTCTAAAATGCGTACAGGGAAAAGACTGGGATTCCGTTTTAATTCAGATGACATCTCATAAAGTAAGGATCCTTTTGAAATATAAACTGATCATAGTACTCAGTTTATTGTATGCCCCCATATCCAAAACAGGAGCACAGCCTTTCCTGAGCTATGAGAAAGATTCGGTCAGGGTCCCAGCCGGGTCGGTTTTTTACTATTCTGATAAGGAGGTCATTATTCTTTCCGATACCATTATACTGATCAACAGGAACCAGAAATATACCATTGCTCCTTACCATCCTGAGAATGACACTGAATTCTTTGATTCACTCCGGGTCAGGGCATCACATTCTGACTGGACAAACCGCCTGCACAATATCATAATCAGGACCCCGAAACATACGAGTATCGAGGATACTATCGGAACTAAAAGAAGCGGTGATGATTTCATCCCGTATCATGATAAGATCATTCGAAATATCCGCATCGCAACACTTCCTCCATTCGGTCCAAGCATACATGATACCGGCAGAACTACCTCAACCGCTCTTGAAGACCTGGCCAATAACATACATGTAAATACCAATGATAAAGTAATCAGGAACCTCCTGCTCTTTAAACCAGGAGACCGGATCAGACCCCAACTTATAGGTGACAATGAACGTATTATCAGGAAACTGTCCTTTATTGAAGATGCAAGGATCTATATCAGCCAGCCTGATCCGCTTTCAGATTCAGCGGACATCGTTGTCCTTGTGAAAGATGCATTTTCATATGGACTGGGTGGTGCAGTTAAGGATATAAATGCTGGCAAGATCGAACTGTTCAACAATAATATCCAGGGGTACGGTCACGAGTTCCATTCCCTGTTCCACTGGGATACTGATAAGGATCCCTGGCTGGGGTATGAATTCATCTATAAGATCAATAATATTGCAGGCAGCTTTATTGATGCAAGGGCCAGCTACCTCCAGGTATTTGATACCGAAAGCTTTAAGCTGGAATTTGACAGAAAATTCTTTACACCTGACACCAGGTATGCAGGTGCATTCAGCTTTGAGCGTACAGAAACTGTTGACAGGATAGAACTATCGGATACACTCACAGAGGACATTCCTGTAAAATTCAATTCTTACGATTCATGGATAGGCCGTTCATTCTACCTGTCCTCGCGTGATAAACTGATAAGGCACAGGACCAACCTGGTGCTGTCAGGAAGGTTCTACAGCGATTATTACTTTATCCGTCCAGAGGTATCTGACAGTATTTTCTACGAATATCACAATAAAAAAGTCATGCTGTTCAGTGCAGCCCTGTCCCAGCAATCATTTTTCAAATCAAACCTTATTTACAGCTTCGGACGGACAGAAGATATTCCACAGGGGACGCTTATAAATTTTACTGCCGGTCCGGAATTTAGTGAGTTCAATACACGTTGGTACGCCGGTATTGACATTTCGAAGGGCGGATTCCTGGGCAACGCAGGTTATATGATCGGGAATATTGGTTACGGAGGTTATCTTGAAGATATAAATTTTGTCGAACAGGGGATCTTTAATGCCAGGATGAATTATTTCACCAATCTTTTCATAGTTAACCGCTTTAAATTCCGTCATTTTATTAATGTTGACTATGTAAGGGGGATCCGCAGACTGGAAGATGAACTGATTAACATAAACGACCTAAAAGGTATCAGGGGATTCAAAGACGATAGTCAGGAAGGCACACATAAACTCACCCTGCGGTATGAAACTGTGGCATTCTCGCCGTATTATTTCTATGGATTCCGTTTTGCTTTCTTTGGTTTTACTGACCTGGGACTAATTGGTATGGATACAGAGTCGATCTTTAAGAACCGCCTGCATTCCGGATTCGGCCTGGGCCTCAGGGTAAAGAATGAAAGACTGGTTTTTGAGACCATTCAGATCAGGTTTGGATATTACCCGACACTTAGAGATATGGATTTTCCATTAGTTATGGATGTCTCGGGTGAAAAAAGGCTGAGACCCAGAAACTTTTTTGTTACCAAACCAGAAATCATTGTGTTCGACTGACCGGGAATTATTGTATTATATAATCAGGCAACCGGGTCAAAAAATCTTATACTTTTGTAAAAGAATAAAACAATCTATAAACAAAAATTAATAATATTTGCTGGAAGAATTTCGTCAGAATATTACCCATAATGAGCTGATTAAACCAGGAGACAGGGTGCTTCTTGCTGTCAGTGGCGGAGTTGATTCGGTAGTTATGCTGAAGCTTATGACCGGGATAGGCTGCCAATGCGCGATTGCCCACTGTAACTTCAGGTTAAGAGCCTCTGAATCGGACGGGGACGAAAGCTTTGTAAAGCAACTGGGGAAGTCATCCGGAATTGAAGTCCATACAATTTCCTTTGACACCCATGATTTTGCCACACAGCACGGTATATCCATCCAGATGGCTGCCAGACAGCTTCGTTATGACTGGTTTGAACAGCTCAGGTGTGAACTGGGGTATGACCTGATAGCCACAGCACATAATATGGATGATGTCATAGAGACCTTTTTCATTAACCTGATAAGGGGTACAGGTATCCGTGGTTTATCGGGGATCAAAATGCGTTCCGGGCCGCTTATCCGCCCCTTGCTGTTTGCCACCCGTGAACGGATTGCAGAATATGCGACGGAACAGAGTATCTCCTTCCGGGAAGATTCATCCAACATCAGTACCAAATACATACGGAATAAATTACGCCACAGAATCATTCCACAGCTTCAGGAGATCAATCCGGGATTCAAACAGGGAATAATAAGTACCATTGAGAAATTAAGGAATACTGAGATCATCTATGATCATGAGATCAGCAGGAAAAAGGATGAGATCATCAGTATTGATGGCCAGAACATTCTATTATCCATTGAAAAACTCAGACAGCTGGGTGATTCAAAAACCTTCCTTTTCGAGCTCATCTCCTGTTACAATTTTAATTCCCAGACTATCTCAGATATAGAGAAAAGCCTTGAAGGCCCTTCCGGTAAAAAGTTCTTCTCCGAAACACACCGCCTGGTGAAGGACCGTGAACACCTGATCATTAACCAGCTGGTGCCTGAGGATATCAGCAAATACTATATTGATGATGGTTGTCCAGGGATGAAAGAACCTGTTCACCTGGATCTTATGACAGTGAACCGGTCGGCCCATTTCCTTATCCCCTCTGAAAGGCATACCGCCTGCCTGGATTATGATAAACTGATCTTTCCCCTGATATTAAGAAAATGGCATCCCGGAGATCACTTCTTTCCCCTGGGGATGTCACATACCAAAAAAATCTCGGATTACTTTATTGATCAAAAGCTATCACTTGTAGAAAAGGAACATACCTGGCTGTTGATGAGCGGTGAAAATATAGTATGGGTAGTTGGCCACCGGATCGATGACAGGTATAAGATCACCGACGAAACACAGCAGATCTATATTGCCAGGGTGTATGAACCCGGTAACTCCTGATTATTAATACTGCTGTTGATTTAGCATATATCATGCCTCTTAAAACATTAATATTTTCATTTCATTACATCCCAAATATTTTTATATTTCTTTAATCATCTATTTAATAACAAAACCTATGGGATTTTCATTCTAATCAGAATTTATAAGATAAATTAAAGTTCATATTATTTATATATGGATTATAATAAATATTATAGTTAATCCTTTTCAAAGCTTTACTATCGTTTAGATATACAATTTTCAATTCTTTTTTCATAATGCCATTTAAAAAGCCTATTAATGTTGATCCACCTAATATCATAATTTTGGGTCCAAAAGCAAGTTTCATTGTATATTCCCCTGAGTATGTTGTTATAATTCTTTCAACCTGATGTGTCTGTGAATTGTATTCGGTCTCAGTAGAAACATCACAATCATCTCCAGGTTCTACTTCTGAACAATGCCACGGTATACCCCTAAGAGTTCCTTCCCTCGGGAGTTGATACAAATAAGTTGTAATAACTGTTGCAACTATACCTATACCAAATCCAATACCAGTACCTTTTAAAGTATTTTTCTGGAAAGTATCAAATTCAGGTCGAGTAGGTATTTCAATTCTGTTAATTTTTTGTAAGCTCTCATTAATCTCAATTTTTGAATCTCTTATTAACATGTTGATACTATCACCTTTTATAGTAAAATTTGCATTAAAAGTGTTTCCGATAAGAGGTATTATTTGAGCATTTTTATATAACTTACCGTCTACTATGCTTTCTTGTGAATAAAGAATTATTTCGAAAGCAAAAAGCAGGAATAAAGCTAATATTAAGTTTGTTTTCATTTTAATGGAATTTCATACATCGATCAAGATTAAAGCTAGATGAAAAAAAGACAAGACTCCCTATGATTTTTTACCTGATATTAAACAATGACAAATATGTTTAATCTTCCACTTTTTTCATTATTTTACTTTTTTCTTCTTCAAATGCTTCCTTCGAAATTGATACTATTTCATTAATGTTGCCTTCTCTATTAAGTTTACAAAGGTTGTATTTATTTAACTTACTATTATCCGCTAATGCAGGATCAATTAAAGGTGTTCCTTCAACAACAATAGCACTATAACCACTAAAAACAAACCACATGGATTTAGAAGTAACAACTCCGTCAACAATTGCAACTGATCCTGGTGTTGTTTCAATTGCTTTATCAATGGCTTCTTTTATGCTCGGTCTTCCAAGAGGAATATAAAATATCCAATATACCAGATCATCCCCTTCTATACGTTTTTTCCCCTTTTCAAAAGTACACGCTTTACTTAAATCAATATTTTTAGTCGAAACTATAGTAAAATCAAAAACTCTATATGAACAGCTACTAAATATTAGCACTATTATACTTAAAATAATATTTTTTTTCATTTGTTTTTGCCTAAAATTCTGTGTAGTCTGCTAGCCAGTTGAGCCTTACTGCTCTCCAGCCTTTTTAGAACTATACATCTCACCTGAGATGAGATACGGTATAAGCACTCAATAAGGCATTCTGCTTTGACGGAACACCCAATATTGTATACAACATTGACTTGGATGTTTATCATGATGATGATTTTTTCCTAGGTCAAATCATTTTGGGTTACTAAGATGTTCCTTGTTTAAATGCCACACAACGGTCAGCGTGGAACTTTCAGTTGCCGATTTCAAGGCACTTTCTTGTCAAGTTATAAAAAACATTTGACTTCAACAAAATTGATGCAACTACATTATTAATTAAGAATTTAAATACATTGATAGAGAACGGATGTTCAATCAAGCTATGGAAATCATTTTCAGCCTTCAAATATCGGGATTTACTAAAGATGATTACAATTCACCAAGCGTTGTAAACACACTTTTATCAAGAGGAATGCAACAAAAAGCTGATATATAATTTTAGAGAAATTTCTAATTTATTTTAGTATGAATAACCCTTTTCAAAAATCTGTGAGTTTTCGTGTCTTAATCCTTGAGCCAAAACCTCCTATCACTATGAACAAGCTTATCATTTTTGGCATAATGCTATGCCTGGTCAACGGGGAATTTGAAACAGTCCTGAGCTACTGCAGTGGCTGTCACTAAATCCTGTTATTATTCCTTTTTTAGTTC
>CAZILN010000437.1:0-6406 GCA_964540005.1 uncultured Bacteroidaceae bacterium
AGAATGTATACGGACCCACAGAGGCTACCATCAACTGTACTATTTTTAACTGGACCAGGGATCTTGATCCCGCCAAGACCTTTAACGGTATCGTAACTATTGGAAAAGCTTTCGGAGATACAGTGGCCACTGTCTGCGACCGGGAAGGTACTGAATTGCCTTCAGGAACGAAAGGAGAACTCTGCCTGGCCGGTTCACAGCTTACACCCGGATACTGGAACAATCAGGATAGGGACGAACTGGTCTTCTTTGAACACGATGTTCAGGGTAAAGCTGAAAGATTCTACCGTACAGGAGACCTTGTTATCAGGGATGAGGATGGGGACCTGATCTACTGCGGAAGGGTGGATGAACAGGTCCAGATCCAGGGATACCGGGTAGAACTGTCTGAAATTGAGATACATGCACGCCAGTTTCTGGTGGATTCCAATGCAGTGGCAGTAGCCTCAGAAGCTCCTGATCATACCATGCGCATCCACCTGTTTGTTGAAAACTGTCCGGATAAGGTAGAGGGACTGAAAAAGTACCTGTTCGACAGTCTGCCCCTGTATATGCTCCCGGCCAGTATTACCGACATTGAGCATTTACCCAAATCAACAGGAGGAAAGATTGATAAATCTGCCCTGAAAAAATTAATCCCCGTATGATGCAGGCAGCTGATAAATATTGTGAACAGATCGAAAGCAACCTGTACAATTTTTATTTCAGTATAGCCGGACTGAATGGTTTTACCTGCCGGAAGGATCAGGCTCCCCGGTTTGTTAAGAACCAGGCAGGAGGGTGGCCCTCATATATCCTGGGAGATATTCAGTCTGAGGATCAGGCTGCAATTATAAAAGAAACAACAGCAAGGATAAACACGGGCACACTGCCGGCTTTCTGGGTCATGAAGGAACCTCCGGAGCCGGAATCACTGTATGAGATCCTGGCTGAATCGGGAATACGGCCTGTAACGCGCTGGACCGGCATGATGCTGACCCGGGAGGATTATAAGCCTGTTGAACCGGTAATGAAAGAACCGGAGATCCGGGTCCTGACCAGCGGAAGTGATTTACAGGAATGGACAGACCTGATCAACAGGGAGGTATTCCAGCGGGAAATAGCAGATCAGGGCACTTTTGCCAGCCTGCTGGCTGATCCCGCTTTCTGCCTTTATTTCACCATCGTGGATGGTAAAACAGTTGCTACAGCACTGGCTTTTACACATGAGGCTGTATCCGGATTGTACCTGATTTCAACTGATTCTGCCTACAGAAAAAAGGGTATAGGCAGAGCAATTACTTCTTTTGCTGTGGAAGATTGCTTTTCCAGGAATACAGGAAGCATAGTGCTGCATGGTACCCGGGCAGGACATTCTATCTACTGTAAAATGGGTTTCATGGAGTATTGTAATTTCGATATTTTCTGGATGCTTGGTAAATCCTGATAAGTTCGTTTCTTTGCAGGCAAGGTCTTAAACTAAATATATTTTATCAGTACAGAATGGAGTACCAGGACGTTTTTAACAGGGTCGGGGATGTTTTTAAAAAGGTTTTCGATGACCGGGTAATGCATATTCAGGATGATACATCCGCCGGTGATATCAGCCAATGGAACTCCCTGAATCATGTCATCCTGATCTCGGAGATTGAGAAAGACTTCAACATTAGATTCGGTCTTACTGATATGCTTGATATTAGCACTGTTAAAGATATATGCGATAAGATCATTTCACTCAGCTCCAGAGTATGAAGATTGAGTCACTTACGGCCAGAGATGTGAAACAATTGATAGACAGTCAGGATTTCCTGGCGGGTTCAATCATCCCAATCGTCCGGCACAGGGCAGAATCGCAGTTTCTTAATCCTGACCTTCATGAAGATGATGTCATTCTGAATATTGCCAGGGATGATCATGGAAGGATCATGGGTTTTATAGGGGCACTGCCCGGAAGCCTTGGAGATCACGGGCGTTTTGCCTGGAATTCAGGATGGTGGGTGGATCCTGAGACAGGACGGGAAGCAGCCATGCCATTGTTCTATAAATTCATGGAGCAATGGGAGATGAGAGTTATGTTTTCAGACCTCACCCCGCAAACATTCGAGATACTGAGCAGGATAAACTTTATCAGGACATCTGAAAGAGAAGGCATCCGCCTGTATTATCGTTCGGTTTTATCGGGGATACTGGTACAAAGATCCTTAAGACATAAAAATTTCAGGTGGTTATTTACAGTAGTTGATTTATTTGTAAACCTGTTCATGCTTGTCTGTCGTGCCGTATGGAAACTCGCAGGACAAAGTCAAGGGATCCCGGAGAAGGACATTAAGGAGATGGATGAAATTGATAACGAAACAGAAGAATTAATCAGCCGGTGCAGGGGCCCGAAAAATATTCCAAGGGGAAAATGGCAGCTGGACTGGATCATTGCTCATCCATGGATACTTCGTGAAAAACCTGATCAGCAAAAGGATAAATACCCATTCAGTTCATTTGATGAAGATTTTGAACAGCTAATGATCCGGATAGAAAGCAGGGCAGAATCCGGCACTGCTTTTCTTATAATAAATATTCATAACAGGCATTTGAAGATCCCTTACCTCTATTATAAGGGAGAGACTGTTCTCCATGATGTTGCCAGCTTCCTTAACCGCCTTGCTGTATCCAGACGGGTATCAATGCTGAGCAGTTATCATCCGGGATTAACGAGTGCCTTATGGGATGTGCGCGGACCGGTATTGTACCGAAAACCGATCATACGGTATACGGGATGTTCAGAGGATCTTTATAAAATAAGCGGGGATGGATTTGTACTCCAGGATGGCGACGGTGATGCCGTTTTTACCTGAACCTGCGAACCTGTAACTTGTAATTATTCAAGGCTTTCGAGTTCAATCTCCTCATTCTTCAGTTCAGTCAGCTCTGTTCCTTCACATTTCAGAGTGCGGGCCCTGAATTTATTCAGGAGGTTGTAATTGTGGGTAGCCATAATGACGGCCCGGCCTTTCTTGCTTATATCAAACAGTATATTCATTATGTCTTCTGAAGTCTCAGGATCAAGGTTGCCTGTGGGTTCATCGGCAAGTATGATCTCAGGATTGTTCAGCAGGGCACGGGCAATGACTACCCTCTGCTGTTCTCCTCCCGATAGCTGGTGAGGCATCTTGTAGCCCTTGTTTTCAAGTCCCACCCTGGTCAGTACTTCTTCTATCCTGACATCTATTTCTTTCTTGTCCTTCCATCCGGTGGCCCGCAGCACAAACTGCAGGTTGGCAGTGACAGTCCTGTCAGTCAGCAGCTGGAAATCCTGGAACACTATGCCCAGCTTTCTCCGCAGATAAGGAACCTGTCTTGTTTTCAGATGGCTGAGATTAAACCCGGCAACAATTCCCTCACCTTCAAGGAGGGGGTGTTCGGCATTCATGGTTTTGATCAGGCTGGTCTTGCCGCTTCCTACTTTCCCGATAAGGTACATAAATTCTCCCTGGTCCAGCTTAAAGCTGACATCCCTGAGGACAAGGTGATCCTGGATAAAAATGGAGGCATTATTGAACTGGATGATGGTTTCTGCAGCCATTGCTATTCGGTAGCGATATTGATTATAAAGATCGCTTAAAATTAAAACAAAAATCCACAATCTGATAACCGGATGCCTATAGCATTCCTTCAGAATCGGTTTTTACTACATAGAGGTCATCGCTGTTTGTGACTTCATTATGCTTTGTGCCAATCATGATAAAACCTCCGTCATCGGTCTGTAACAGTCGATGTGCACCATGGCTTCTTCCTTCAAATTCGCGGGTCCATTCCACCGATAAGTCGTTGTTTAATTTTAACAGGACCATCTCGTTGGTAAGAACGGCAAATCCGCCATCAACAGTAACAATAACTGAAACTGATTCAGATATTGAAATGTCGGTATAGGTCGAATAGTCCGGCATACTCCCGTTAGCATTTACCAGGACCACCCTCATTTCACCGGTAACGACAGCAGCGGCAACAACATAGCTGGCCTGGCCTGCCGTACCATTTGCGATTCCAATACTCCTGATGCAGGCTCTTTGTTCAGGGAGGCTGCTTGATATAATATCTTTTTCCCAGATTATTTTTTGCAAATGCTGATCCAGCTTATATAATACTAATGCAAAACCACCTTCATCCTTTTCAACTGATGCTAATAATAGGTAATTGCCATCCTGATCGACCTCAATGCAGGATCCGTAGTCATCACCTAGCTTTCCGAAATTCAACCTGGAACCAGGTGAACCATCGCTACCGATTTCCCAGATTATGGCTTCCCAACCCCTGATGGATCCATAAATGTCAGAGCTTCCTGAGATAAGGTAGGATCCGGCATCAGGTCCGGTTATAACTGACCATCCCAGGTCACTTGAAGCCAGTCCGAAGTCCTTTTCCCAGTGCGTGACCCCATCTTTATCCGTTTTCAGAAGGATTACCTGCTTATCTATCCTGTTTTTGGCCTGATTACCCAGTACTAATAAATCCCGGTTCGGCAATTCTAAAATATCTACTGCATATTCATCATCCCCTTTCTCATATAATGAATGTCTTGCCCACATCAGTATCCCGCCGGTATCGATTTTTACCAGGTATATATTATAATTAAGATTTGTCAGATCAGAATAACGCCCTGCAAGCACATAATTCCCGTCTGATGTCCTTATAACACCCCAGCCTTCTTCTTCCCCGTATCCACCGAGCAGAAGTTCAAAGCTGCCATGTTTATTACAGTATTCAGGAGGACAGATGTCAGTGTAACAATCTACTCCCTCTTCACAACAGCAACCTTCACAAACCATATCCAGATCTTTGCAGGTATCCACCAGGCATTCGACACCTTCCTCGCAGCAACATCCTTCACAAAAACTGATGTCGCAGGTATCCATATCACAATTATCGCAGCAGCAGGTATCGGTGCAATAGGGGGGACATCCGTATTCTGAATCCGGACAGGAGGTTAGCAGGATCATTACTGCTGAGAATGAGCACAGAAACAGGATTGCTTTCATTGCGTGTTCCGGACTTAATATTACTGAATAATTTACAGATTTTTAATAACAAGATCAAATAATTTTAATTTTTATGGCTCCTTCCTGGCTTTTATATTTTTTCAACAGCGTATCCTTTTTGCTCCAGAATAGCTCTGATATTATCGGGGCCAAAATAATGACCGGCGCCAACCAGTACGAAATATGTGCCTGGCGCTTCACTTGCATATTTCTCTATTTTCTCGACCCATGATTTGTTTCTTTCAGTAAAAACCAAATTATATGCCTGTTTTCGCTTCGAATTGCTAAAATCGAAGGGCTTAAGGAATTCGTTCTTAAACAGGGTTAAGCTATCCATATAATATGCTTCTATTAACGGAAGTTCTTTTTTTGCTTGCTCCTCCATGTTGTTAATTGCATTTTCAAATACCTTAACCTGCATTTCAACTTTCCATGTAAAGCAAGCTGAAGGTTTTTGCTGCTGCAGGAAATTGGATTTGAAATAAAATCAGGCTTTAATAATTAAGTCCAGTAATTTTCGATCCAGTTTATGTCCATACCAGTTTTCATACTCCACATCTGCACGTTCTGAGTCCAAAATACCAAAGCTGCCCCTGAAATTCCATAATGCAAAACCAATACCATTAGAAGTAAGTATATCAACCACATCTCCAAACCAGGCCATAAAAACATCATGAGGTGTTTTATTATATGAGCCGCATTCACCACAATGAACACCTGTACCGGATTGCGCAAGCTTGATCCATGGTTCGTAAAACTCTTCCAGCATCTCTCTGCTTAAATACTGATTGCCTACTTGTCCTGGATATCTGAGCGGGGGGACATTTTCAATATCCTTCATTGCCCATGGTGCTTTGTAGTGAGATATGATCCCGGGATAGTATCCGCGGCAACTTTGCGCGATGGGTAAGTTTGTGATTTCAGGAATGACTTTGGACCCATACTCGTTCCCGTCTGCGATAACAAGATGTTCCGGATTTTCCTTCCATATTGCCTCAGCTGCCTTCTCGGCGACTTTTGCGTATAGCTCACCGGGGACTATCGTCTTATTCGACAGTTGATCGTTCATATCCTCAACCAATGCCGGTTCATTCAGCAAGTCGAAACTGATCTTGTCCCGGGCAATGTTTTTATAGCGATTTGCCCACATATTCCAATGCCAGTAGAATGCATCCTGGGCTTGTTTGTCTTTCCAGAGATTGTAAGGCTCATGAAATCCGGCATTGATGCAATAACCTGGAGCACGGTGCAGGTTGAGACTTACATGTATGTTGTATTTATGTGCCATGTCAACCAATTGGTCAACACGTTCCAAAGCGTCTTCATTAATACTAAATACCTCTTCAGCTGTAATGTCTCTGCTTCTGTCAAAATCAAGGTATGAGGGATAAGCCATA
>CAZILN010000438.1:0-7936 GCA_964540005.1 uncultured Bacteroidaceae bacterium
AAGGTGGTGCAATGGCGAAAACTGGGTAATGCACGGAGGAGCACTTCCGGGATTCGGATCTAATTATATGTTCATGCCCGAATACGGCATTGGATTCATGTCTTTCTGCAACCTGACCTATACCTCGCCCGGACCGGCCAATTTCGAGGTCAAAAAGATCTTATTTGAAGGGAGCAATATCAGTCCGAGGAAACTTCCTGTTTCTGATATCCTGTTGAAGCGTCAGGAGCAAATATTGCGGCTTTTTGAAACATGGGATCCTGTCCTGGAACAGGAAATCCTTGCTGAGAACTTCTACCTTGATAAATCACGCGAGGACAGGATGGAGGAGGCAATGAAGGTTTTTACTGATGCCGGGGAAATTATCAGAATGAACCCGATATCACCTGAGAACCAGCTACGGGGTACTTTTGCCATGAAAACAGAAAACGGTGTGGTTTCAATATATTTTACGCTGACCCCGGAAAAAGACCCAAAGATCCAGACGCTGGATATCCGGTTTATTCCTGAAACTGAGCAGTAATTATCAGTTTTCTGTATCCCTGTACGATTCGAAATATTTGTGGAATTATTATTTCATTTCACAGTATTTTACTTATTTTAGAACACAAATTAATTAGAAACCACTATTGTTTAACTAAATCTGTTATCACATGAAAAAAATCTCTACTTTCTTACTGCTCATTTGCTTTTTTGGCGCTCTTTCTGCTCAGATTCCAGGCGGGAATTTTGAGCACTGGAAATCTCTGACATTCGAGTACCCCACGGAAGCCGGATGGACAATATACTCTGAAGAAACTTCCCCTGAAACTGCAGGCTTGCTTGAAAAAGCAACTGATGCCAGTGATGGAAGCTATGCCATAAAGTTTAATACCTTTAAAGAAGGCGATTTCGGATACGTTGTATATGGACAGGTTGGTGAAGGTGGACCTACAGGAGGCATACCCTTCGCAGATAATCCAACCCAGGTCACCATTGCATATAAAGGTACCCTGGCTGATGGCGATTCCGCCCAGGTCTGGGTATGGTTGTTCTGGGAAGGTGAGCAGCTTACTAATGATGCGTTCAAGATCCATCAGAACTCCGAGACCTATATTGACCTCACCTTTACTTTATCGGAATATACAGGAATGGCTGACAGTCTCATGTTTGTAATGATTCCCTCCGGAGTCGATGACGCTAAGCCAGCTACGGCCGGCAATGAGGTATACTTTGATAATGTAAGGTTTAACGGTGAAAGCAATGTTCAGATACCCGATAACAACTTTGAAGACTGGACACCTATAAATATTGAATATACAGCGCAGATGACAGAAATACGGGCTTTAGTTGAAAAATCAGATGATGCATATAACGGGACTTATGCCATGAAAATGAGTACCCGAAATGCACGATGGTACGAATCGGAAAAAGAAGGGGATGAGTCCGGAATTGATAGGGATTGCTCAGTTACTCTCTGGGGATTCAGGGATGACATCAAGATAAATGATACAACATGGATGGATAGAATAATCGGGGGCTTGGCAATACCCGCTCGCAAGGACACACTGGTTTTTTATTATAAATACATGCATCCCGACCAGGTATTCGATACAGCATCTGTAGGGCTGATGTTCGATAAAGACAGCATAGAAGTACTCCATGAATGGTATACGTTGTACCAGACAGATACCTATACTAAAGCTGAGATAGCCTTCGATCTTGATAATAACTGGACCGGTGGATCAGTGGATGCTGATTCCATGACCCTGGAACTTGAATCCACCCGGTGGCGCAATAACTGGTCACCTGCCGATGTGAATGTAAATGGAAGTGCCCTTTACATAGACTACATGTACTTTGCCAGTCAGGAGATCTATGCAGGGATAGAAGATGAGGCTCATCCTGAAAGCATTATCAGGGTATTCCCGAATCCTACTTATGATATTCTGTATATAAGAGGCTTATCCACAGTAAAGAACCTGGAGATAATCTCTCTTAACGGCGCATTGCTGTATCAGGACCAAATCACCGGCAATACTTCTGTCGATATCTCTGAATACCCGGCAGGTATATACCTGATTAAACTTGATGACAAAATGCTTGGAAAGATAATCAAGCAATAGGAATTATATGAATTGAATCTGAAGGGCTGTCAAAGCCTGCATAGACAAATAAAGGGGCCGCTGAGGCCCCTTTGTTATTCAATATTGAATATTCAATTAGCAGACTTTTATCCTTACAATACTATCCAGTCAGTATAAGTATAAGTAAATGTTCCCAGTTTTTCTGATTCCTTAATAAGGGGTTTCAGTTTTTCCTGAACGACCAATCCTGCTTCTGTGTATTCGCCATCATCATCATAATACCTGTCTCTTTGTTTTTCTGATTCAATAACCCAGATTAAGCCCAGGCTGTTCCCATCTTCCCCTCTAACTCCTTTTATCAGGTATAATTCAAAACCTTCATAATGTTTTTCAATTCCGGGTATCCACTTATCAAGCATAAACTCTTTCCAATGGTCCATTGTGACACCTGGATTCGATTTAAAAGTCAGAACATGCGTGCCAATCAGGTTTCCTTTTTCCAGGGACTGTCCTAAGACGACACTTCCTAACAGAAGCATCAATGCTGATACGCAGAGTATTTTGTTCATGGTTTTATGATTTTATTGGTTGTTCCAGCTTGCCAGGTACTGTTCTAAGTTACAACAATTTAAATAATAAAAAGGGGCCTCGCGGGCCCCTTAGTGATTCAGCATGACAAATGAAGAATTTCCGGATCTTTAGGATAGTATGAATTCAATTATTTAACAATCCTACAGGCTCCACCCGTCGCGATATTCATAGTGGAAGTATTCATTGGCTTCCGGGCAGTTGGTAATTTTCATGTTTTCAGCATCATATTCCAGGGTTTTATTGACCATCTGGGCGGCAACAGCAATATTGGTCAGCAGCATGATCTCTGTTAATTTGCCGGAAATCTGAAAATCATTGGCTGCCATTCTTCCCTCTTTGATTGCCTCGATAAAATCAACATAAACACTACTTGGGCGTTTTAGCTTCTTTTCAGGTTCAACAAAACCAGGATCATTGGGAACGAGTTCAGGGGCTGCTCCATGCGTTCCATGCATCAGCATTCCCTTATCACCTATGTACAGGGCCTCCCTTAAGCTACGGTCGGCTTCGAGTCCGGTGGGACGCGGCGGTTTGATACCACCGTCGCTCCAGGTAACCCTTACCGGGGGCATGTCTCCGCGGGCATTGAATTCATAGCTGACGCTTTCTGCCTGCGGAAGGTATTCAGCGTTATAAGGAGTAGTTGTGGCCTGGATACGGCTGGGCATGCCAAGCTTGAGGGCCCATATAGGTGCATCGAATGTATGGGCTCCCATATCTCCCATGGCGCCCGTTCCATAATCCCATAAGCCTCTCCAGGCAAAATGAGTGGTTGATGGGTGATATGGTTTTTCAGGAGCCGGTCCCAGCCAGAGGTCGTATTTCAGGTTATCCGGTACTGCCACTCCTTCGGGACGGTCAAGATACCCTTGTTTCCAGACAGGACGGTTTGACCACATATGTACTTCACTGACATTGCCAATGGCCCCGGACTGTATCCATTCTACGGTCTGCATGGTGCCTTCAATGTTGTGTCCCTGGTTCCCCATCTGGGTTACCAGTCCAGTCTTTTTCGCAAGATCCTGTAAGAACCTTACCTCGTGTATTGTCTTGGCCATGGGTTTTTCGATAAAAACATGCTTGCCGGCCTTCATGGCATAGGCAGCAATTACAGCATGTGTATGATCGGGTGTTCCGATGAGCACGGCATCGATCTCCTTCTCCTTATCGATCATCTCACGGAAATTAGCATATTGTTTTGCCTTTGGGTAACCCTTGAACATATGAGCTGCATACTCTGAATCTACATCACACAATGCATAGATGTTGGCATGTTTAAATGCTTGAGGGCCCTCAGCTGCTCCCATCTGTACCGGTGAATCGGAATCTTCCACACCTTCCCGCCTTTGAGGCCTTCCTCCACCGGGAAATCCTCCTCTCTGTGGCTGGATCCCCGCATAGCGCTGAATTAGAAATCCGCTCATGTTGAAGCTCCTTTGTATGGGTACATCCGGAGTGGCAATATTCTGAATATCACCACCGCCCTGGCTGCCTATACCGATCCCGGCAATGTTGACAAGGTCACTGGGTGCTGTATATCCTTTTCCTCCCAGCACATGGCGCGGAACAATAGTAAATGCAGCTGCAGCTGCCGTTGTTTTCCCGATAAAGTCTCTCCTTGAAAGGTTTTTAGGGTTTTGTTTTGTTGATTTGTTTTTACTCATGGTTAATTACAGGGTTTAGAAGTTTGAGTGTTATGCCAGTTATAGTGTAAAAATGATTGGCATAAAGTATTAGACAAGCTTACATGGCTAAAGTTTAAAAGTAATATATTTTAATGACTTATCCCGGGACAGGACAAGTGGTAAAAAATAGTCTAGCTGACTTGTCCAGAGGGGTGTTTCATCAATAAAAAATCCCGGCCGGAATCGATCGGGATCTTAAAATTTTGTGATTCAGCAGGGTCTCGAACCCTGGACCCCCTCCTTAAAAGGGAGGTGCTCTACCAACTGAGCTACTGAATCAGCCTTCGTAATTTGGGGTGCAAATTTAACACCTAATATTTGTTTTCCAAAGCTTTTACAGAAGATTTTATTTTGCATTGAAAATGAACATTATAACTATGGAATAATAAGACTGTTATGTCCAAATAAAAACTAAGGTCTGCCATATTATGATCGGGAAAATATGCTACTTTTACTGCGTACAAATTACTCATCATGTACCGGACAGAAACAAAGATCAGGGTACGCTACGGGGAAACTGACCAGATGGGATATGCCTATTATGCCAATTATGCCCTGTATTTTGAAGTAGGCCGTACAGAGATGCTAAGGTCGCTCGGTTTCACATATAAAGAATGGGAGGATAGCGGGATCCTGCTCCCTGTCAGGTCCCTGTCGATCAACTATAAAACTCCTGCCCGTTATGACGATCTGCTGACTGTTACTACCATCCTGAAAGAATTACCTTCTGCGAGGATCAGCTTTGATTATGAGGTAACAAATGAACAGGACCAGGTAATTTGTACTGCCAATACCGTCCTGGTGTTTGTAGATGCCGCTACAGGCCGTCCAACCAGACCGCCGGAAAACTTTCTTATGGCTCTTCAGAAGGAAAATCCATTTGATTGATTCAAAGTCCTTTTAGACTTCCTCTTTACTTCATTCAGCCAGTAGAACAAATAATTTACTCACGCTTTGTAATGAATCATCTGATGGTTCGTCATCTGTATGAAAGCAAAACAGAATTAATCAAAATTTGTCAGTTATGAAAAAGTTAAGTTTAATTGCAATTACAGTTCTGATCCCGATTATTTCAATGGCCCAGAATCCGGCTATTGAGAAATTGTTTGATAAGTACCAGGGGTCCGATGGATTCACTACCGTTCTGGTAACCCAGGATGCCTTTAAAATGATTTCCAGCATGGAAAGTGAAGAGGGTGAACTTGATAATCCTCTCAGTAAGATTAAAAACGTCAGGGTGCTGGCACAGGAGGATGAAGCAACCATAGAGGGACTGAACTTCTATGATGAACTGAAAAAAGACATGGACTTCAGCCAGTACAAAGAGCTGGTAGTCGTAAAGGAAAAGGACCAGGATGTATGGGTAATGGCTAAGGAGAATAATGGAAGATTAGCAGAATTAGTTGTTATAGTTGGCGGTGAAGAGAATGTACTGGTCTGGATCGAAGGTGATTTTACTTTTGAGGAACTCTCCGAATTATCAAACCTGGGAGGTATAGATCATCTTAAAATTCTCAACGAACTTTAGTCAGGGATTTAATCAGCTCCTTGAAATATGCTACCTTTGATTCTCTGGTCTATACATCCTGAATGGAAAGTAATGAATTTAAAATACGCATTTTACCACTTGGACAAAAGCTGCACCGCTTTGCAATAAGCTTTGTAAAAGATGTCCACGAATCAGAGGATATTGTCCAGGAAATATTCCTGAAACTCTGGAACCTGCGTATGAAATTATCAGAAATTGAGAATATTGACGCCTTTGCGTTCAGGATGACCAGGAATCTGTGCCTGGACAGGATAAAAGCCAGGAAACCAAAACTGATAGATTCTGCTATGGAAACAGGCCTGCAGGAAAGGGAAGCTGAGTTGCCCGACCCTGAAAAACAGCTGATAATGAGCGATACCATGAAAGAGGTTCACAGACATATAGAACAACTACCGGAACTGCAAAGGACAATAATTATGATGCGTGATGTTGAAGGATATACGTATGAAGAAGTTGCGGAGGTTATGGATATGGAAGTGAATGCTGTCAGGGTAAATGTATCACGGGCACGAAAAACAGTTCGTGAGTCCATGTCAAAAATATACCAGTCATGGAAGATTTAAAAAATATTGAACAACTGCTGGAGAAGTACTACAACGGGGAGACAAGCCTGGATGAAGAAAGGAAACTTCAATGGTTTTTTGAGACCCAGGATGTCCCGGAACGCTTGCAGTCCGAGAAGAAGATGTTCTCCTACTATCACAGCAGGAAGAAGGAAACATCATCACCAGGATTAAACGACAAACTGATCGACCTGATTGAACGTCAGGACAGGCTTTCAGGAAGGAGCGCACGAAGCCGTTTTATTGCGTGGGCAGGAAGTGCTGCTGCGGTAATTATCGTCCTGCTGGCGGTGTGGTTAACATATGAAAAGCCATTTTCAAAGGAGTCATACATTTTTGAGGATACATATGATAATCCTGAACTGGCCTATCTGGAAGCCAGGAAGGTATTATATATGGTCTCGGAAAAGATGAATGAAGGAACCCATAACCTGAACAACCTGAACAAAATCAATAGCGGGATGGATAACCTGAGGCCGGTATTTACATTTGGTCCGGGTATCCAGCATCTTGAAAAACTTTCAAGCTTTGGAGAGACTATAGAATTAATAACAAATAAACAATAAGATGAAAAAAGTATTGGTGCTTTTAATTTGCAGTATGATCACTGTAATGCTGGCGGCCCAGAAATCGCCGGTGGATAAACTCTTCGATAAATATGCCGGGCAGGACGGATATACCATGGTGTATATAACCAAGTATATGTTCAGCATGTTTGCCCAGATGGGTGACATGGAGTCGGAAAAAGATGCTGAGGAGCTCGGACAGGTTCTGGGCAAACTTGATAACATTAAAATACTGGCAGTTGATGATGAATCTTCCATTGAAGGAAAGGTAAATTTCTATGATGAGATCATGAAAGAATTGCCAAGGGATCAGTATAATGAATTGATGGTTGTAAAAGAGAAGGATTCAGATGTTGTCTTTCTGGCAAGGGAAGTCAAAGGAGTAATCGTGGAATTATTGTTGATAGCCGGTGGGAAATCCAATTCAGATAATGTACTTATCAGTATACAGGGAGTCATAGACCTTGAAAATATTGCCAAACTATCACACGGACTGGGAATAGAAGGAATGGAATCCCTGGAAGATCTTGAGAAGCTTCCCTGATATGATTGTCCTTATGCGCACTGCTATCCTGGTAATGCTGTTTCAGCTTACCGGGTGGGGATGCACCCCTGATGTGGATCAGGCAAGCTCGTTTAAAACCATATTCAATCATTACCGTAGCGGTGAAGAAGTAATTGCTGTCAGTCTGCCACCCTCCCTTATCAGTCTGGTTATGCAACAGGCAGGGGAGGAGAATGAGCTCCTTCAATTATTCAGGGAGTTGTCCTCTTTCAGCCTGCTTACCCTGGAACGTCAGAAAACCCTTCCGGTGACATATGAAGAATTCGGGAGGGTACTTAAATCCTATTCCATCAATAATAATTTTGTTGATATGTTCTTTGTCAACAGTTCGGATGAAGAGTTTTATATAAA